>JBNKHB010000172.1:0-5765 GCA_050290125.1 Robiginitalea sp. | reverse complement strand
GGTCCGTGGAACTCCGGAAAAGCCTGGTGAAAATATGCTCTGCGGTAAAGGCCTTGATCACCCTGAGCCCGCCCAGGGTCTCCTCGGTAATGGAGAGGAAGGTGCCCTGTTCCTGCTGCACCCGGTCTGAGTGGCGCTTCAGGGATTTGCCGATGCGCGAGATGATGAAACCGGCCAGTGGAATGAATATGAATACAAATAGGGTGAGCTTAACGCTGATCAGGAACATCACCAGAATGGTAAAAAGGATGGTCAGCGGCTCCCGCACGATCAGCTCCAGGATAGAGAGGAACGAATGCTGGATCTCCAGCACGTCCGAGGTAATACGGGCAATTACGTCCCCTTTGCGCTTTTCCGAGTAAAAGGAGACCGGCAGGCTGACGATCTTTTCGTAAAGCGCGTTGCGCAGGTCTTTCAGCACGCCGTTGCGAAGGAAGGTGATGAAGTACATCGCCAGGTAGTTGAAGATGTTCTTCAGCAGGAATAGCGCCAGGACCAGGCCGATGACCAGTACCAGGGCCTGCATCTTGTCCGATCCGGCCACGGAGTTCACCTGGTAGTACAAACTCTCCTTTACGTAGGTTTCCAGTTGCCCGATCCCCTGGAACTCCGGTTTGGCCTCAACCACGGGGGTTTGGCCGAACAGCACGTCCAGCATGGGGATCAGGGCGGCAAAAGAAAGCGCGCTGAATACCGCGTACAGGATATTGAACAGGATGTTCAGGAAACCATAGCGCTTATAAGGCCCCGCAAATTGGAGGATTCTCCTGAAATACTTCATTCATCGAGCTTGAGGGGGGCCAGCACCCGGTCGATCTTGGCCTCCAGTTCGCAGTGGACGGTTGGGTAATCCTCTGTTTTGCCCAGAGGTGCGTTCACGCTCACATAAAATTTGATTTTGGGTTCGGTCCCGCTTGGGCGGGCCGCCAGACGTGTGCCGTCTTCCGTGGTATATACCAGTACGTTGGAGCGGGGCAGGTCAATAGCCGTGGTCTTGCCGCTTCGTGTATCCAGGGAGCTGGCGTCGTTGTAGTCGTCAATGCGGATTACCGGGGAACCACCCAGTGATTGCAGCGGGTTTTCCTTGAACTGCTTCATCATCTCGGCGATCTCCTGAGCCCCGTCCATGCCCTTCTTAACCAGGCTCACCAGTCGTTCCCGGTAACAGCCAAAGTCCACATAGCACTTCAGGAGTTCCTGGTAAAAGCTGCTGCCCGCGGCTTTTGCCTGACAGGCGATCTCGCAGGCAAGAAGGGTAGAGGTAACCGCGTCCTTGTCCCGCACAAAGTCACCGACCATATACCCGTAACTCTCCTCCCCGCCGCCGACAAAATGCTGGCCTGGGAAGTCCACGATCATTTTTGCGATCCATTTGAAGCCGGTAAGGGAGGTCTTGCACTCCACGCCATAGGCTTCGGCCATAACCGGCATCATAGGGGTGGAGACAATAGTGGAGGCCACAAATTCGTTGCCTTTGAACCCTTTCCTTTTATAGGCGTCCAACAGATACCGGGTCATCAGCACCATGGTCTGATTGCCGTTGAGGAGTTCCAGTTTCCCATCCGTGTTTCGAACGGCGATGCCAAGGCGGTCGCTGTCCGGATCGGTTCCAATAACGATATCCGCGCCTACGGCTTCCCCGCGGCGCATGGCCAGTTCCAAAGCCGCCGGTTCTTCCGGATTGGGCGAGGCAACGGTCGGGAAGCTGCCGTCGGGCTCAGCCTGCTCTTCTATGATGTGCAGATTTGCATAGCCCGCTCTTCCCAGGACCTCCGGGATGGCCGTAATGGAGGTACCGTGCAGGCTGGTAAAGACCACGGTAAAGTCGTCCTTGCCTTTAGCACCGATCCTGCCATTCTCAACAGAGGCATTGATAAAGGCCTCATCCACATCCTCGTCGATCTTTTCGATCAGGGATGGATCCGGCTTAAACCGGATCTGTTCGTAGTCCAGGCTGTTGATCTCGGCAATGATCTCCTTGTCCTGTGGCGGCACGATCTGTCCTCCGTCGGTCCAATATACTTTGTAACCGTTGTACTCCGGGGGGTTGTGCGAGGCGGTCAGTACCACCCCTGCATGGCAGCCCAGGTAGCGGACGGCGAATGACAATTCCGGCGTGGTCCTCAATTCGGAAAAGAGGTATACCTTGATGCCATTGGCCGAGAACACCTCGGCCACGGTTTGCGCCAGGCTTTGGCTGTTGTGCCTGCAATCGTAGGCAATCACTACTTTCAATCCCGTTTCCCCGTAGGTTTTTTTCAGGTACTGGCTCAATCCCTGGGTACTTTTGCCCAGGGTATATTTGTTGATGCGGTTGGTTCCGGTACCCATCACCCCGCGCATTCCGCCCGTGCCGAATTCCAGGTTTTTATAGAAGCGATCCTGCAGTTCCTCCGGATGATTCGCCATCAATTCCCGTATTTCTTCCTTTACTTCCGGATCAAAAAAATCGGATAACCAGGATTGTGCGGTGGCCTGAATCGCGTCCATAAAAAGGGGTTTAGGTTCCTGTTTCTGGGACCAAAATTACGAAGAATATTCTGTTGCCACCGGCTGCAGATTGATTTCCTCCGCGATCGTGTAGCGGGCCTGTTTCTGGCGGCTCCGTACCAGGATTTCTCCCACAAAGCCGGAGAGGAAAAATTGAGTACCCATGATCATGGCGGCCAGGGCCAGGAAAAATTGGGGCCGGTCCGTTAGCAGCCGCCCCTGAGGGTTTAAAAACAGTTTGTCGATCCCAAGGTAGAGTGCAAAGCCAAAACCGATTACGAACATGAGTACGCCCAGGGCCCCGAAGAGGTGCATGGGGCGCTTGCCGAATTTGGAGACGAACCATATGGTGATCAGGTCCAGGAAGCCGTTTATAAACCGATCCGCCCCGAATTTGGTCCTGCCGTATTTGCGCGCCTGGTGTTGTACGATTTTTTCACCAATATTGGAATAGCCGGCATTTTTGGCCAGTACCGGGATGTACCGGTGCATTTCGCCGGAAACCTCGATATGCTTTACCACTTCGCCCCGAAAGGCCTTCAGGCCGCAATTAAAGTCGTGCAGCCGTACCCCGGAAGTCCTGCGTGCCGCCCAATTGAACAATTTGGAAGGCAAATTCTTCATCAGCACCGAATCATAGCGCTTCTTCTTCCAGCCCGATACCAGTTGATACCCATCATCCAGGATCATGTCGACCAGGGCCGGGATCTCCTCCGGATTGTCCTGCAGGTCGGCATCCATGGTGATGACCACCTCGCCATTGGCCTGTTTGAAGCCTGCGTGAAGGGCCTGGGATTTGCCGAAATTCTTTAAAAAGCGGATACCGCGCACGTTCGGGTTGGCCGATGCCAGTCTGGAGATGACCTCCCAGCTGCCGTCGGTACTGCCGTCGTCGATAAAAATGATCTCATACGAAAAACGATTGGCTTGCATCACGGATACAATCCAATCGTGTAATTCGTCCAGCGATTCCGCTTCGTTAAGCAGTGGAATGACTATGGAGAGTAGCATATCCGGGGATAAGGTTCCACTCCAAATGTACGACTTTGTGTTAAATCAGGGCTGAGGTGCCTTCTTTAAGATCAGGCCTGCTACCAGACCGATCACCAGTCCCAGCAAGATGTTGAAGATCAGCATCACCGGATACCCCATCCAGAAGAATTTGATCCCCATTTCCTTTTGCTGCTGCACCTGCTCCTGGGTCAGGCCGTTTTCCGCTGCGGCCTCAGCCAGACGGGCATCCATGATCTTGGATGCAAAATCAGGATCGAGTACATTGGACAAAAAGATCGTGTAGATAACGGCGATAATACCTGCAATAAGGGCAATGCCGGCACCGATTTTGAGCGCTTGCCCCACCTTCAGGAAGCCGCCGTTGGCCTTTTTAAAATTGCTGATGCCCCAGAAAATGACGGCAACCATCATGACGATGCTGATCACTGTAGTGGCCGGGCTTTGCGAGGTATGCGCCTCGGCGTAGTAGAGCATGAGCCCAAAGACGACGCTTAGGCCGCCGAGGATCAGGCCGTAATTCAAGGAGAATTTACCTGTTGTAGGTTGATTGGAATCCATTTGTTCGCTATTTAAGGTTCAGTTGTCTATGGGTAGGGAGCTACCCTGGATTGTTACAGGTAAGATATAAAATAACTATGAAAAAAAGCTTCGGGTTTGGTAGTATCTAAATAACTTTATTACCTTTGCAGCCTGAATTTTAGCGGATCTAATTGCAGCAGCGATGAAAAAAGATATTCACCCCGAGAATTACAGACTGGTAGCCTTCAAGGATATGTCCAATGACGATGTATTCATCACCAAGTCTGCCGCGGAGACCAAGGAGACCCTGGAAGTAGACGGGGTGGAGTATCCCCTGGTAAAACTGGAGATCTCCCGCACTTCCCACCCTTATTACACAGGGAAGGCCAAATTGGTGGACACCGCCGGGCGTATTGACAAGTTCAAGAACAAGTACAAGAAGTTCGAGAAAAAATAATCCGGTATCTACCGGAAATTTAGAAAGCGGCTTTGCGAAAGGCCGCTTTTTTTATGCGGGTATTCGATCAGTGGGGCAATCGCACCGATAGCGGACCACCGGGCCTTGCGCCGGTTTTCGTAATTTTGCCTAAAACGCCTGCATGCAATATATCCTCTTTGACGGCGACCGCAGGACGGCGCTGCTCCCGTTTACCTTTACCCGCCCCGTAGGAGAGATCCGGATCGGGATCTTAACGCTTCGCGAGAAGTGGGAAAGGTATCTGAGGGCGCAGACCAGCTACCTTACAGAAGATTATCTGCAGGAAAAATTCCCGCTGGATCCCGGCGCGGACAACTTGCTGATCCAGGCCTCGGTAATACCCGATCCAGAGCTGGTTAAGGGCGTATTGTCTCTGGCACCGCACCAGGCATTATGGGCAGGGGATCGACTGCTGGCCTATCGCAGTCCCGAGGCTGCAGCCCATCCCGGCACGGAGCAATTCGAACGCATAAATTACCCCTTTGAGGTAATGCAAGTCCGCAACACCTGGGATATCTTTTCGATGAACGGTCCGGCACTGGAAGCGGACTATGACCTTATTACACGAGGACGGCGATCGGCTCCAATATCCGACACCAACCGGGTGATAGCCCCTGAACGCATTTTTCTGGAGGAAGGTGCGCGGGTGGAGTTCAGCATCCTGAATGCTACCGAAGGCCCGATCTATGTTGGGAAGGATGCCGAGATCATGGAGGGGAACATGATACGGGGCGGGTTTGCACTGCTGGATCACGCGGTGGTGAAGATGGGGGCCAAGGTGTACGGACCCACCACGGTAGGGCCTCATGGCAAGATCTGCGGAGAGGTCAGCAATTCGGTGATCTTCGGATATTCCAGCAAGGGACACGACGGATATTTGGGAAATTCCGTTTTAGGGGAGTGGTGCAACATAGGAGCGGACTCCAATAACTCCAACCTGAAGAACAATTACGCCAAGGTGCGCCTCTGGAATTATGAGTCCGAAGGCTTTGACCAGACAGGTCTTCAGTTCTGCGGCCTGATGATGGGGGATCACAGCAAGACGGCCATCAACACCATGTTCAATACCGGCACCGTGATAGGCGTGAATTGCAACATCTACGTCCCCGGTTTCCCAAGGAATTTCGTTCCCAGCTTCAGCTGGGGCGGCGCCTCGGGCTTTACCACCTATCACACCAACAAGGCCTTTGAAGCCGCTAAGGTAATGATGGCGCGGCGCGGCGTCAGCTTCACCGATGCGGACGCCCGCATCCTCAGCCGGGTA
>JBNKHB010000171.1:0-5819 GCA_050290125.1 Robiginitalea sp. | reverse complement strand
CGTTAACAATGCCGCGTTTTCGTTGGTGACATTCAGGGTGGTGAGCATATCCCGTGAGCTGAGCATGCTAAAACTGCGGATCTCGTCACCCGGTTCTACCGACGGGCCCACTCCCTGCCCGGGCACGATATTGATCAGCATGCTGCCTACCAGGCCGTCCGAACCGATCGTAGCGATCGAATTTTTCCGGATGTGCGGCATCAGGCTGGTATTCATGCGCATCCGGACCCGGATACTCGTATCGCTTTCCATTTCAATGGCCCGCACGGTACCGGCATTCACCCCGGAGAAGCGCACATTGTTCCCTTCCTGCAACCCCCCGACATTGTTAAATACGGTATTGAGTTCAAAGGTTGAGGTCAAGAAATTCTGATCCCCGCCGATCAGGTAGGCGCCGATCAGTAACAGCAAGGTTCCTGCTATTACGAATACGCCCAATTTCACATAATGTCCGCTCGCTTTGCTCATGACGCTATTTTTTAAAGAAGGCGGCCACCTTGGGGTCCGTACTGGACGACAATTCGGCAAAGGTGCCTTCGGCATAATTCGTTCCATCCACCAACAAGATAATTCGCTCGGAAACAACCCGGGCGCAATCCACATCGTGGGTAATGATCAGTGAAGCCGTTCCGTAGGTTCGCTGGATGCGGCGCATCAGGCCAATGATCTCCTTGGCGGTGATCGGATCCAGGCCGCTGGTCGGTTCATCGTAGAGGATCAGCTTTGGTTTGAGGATCAGGGCCCTTGCCAGGGCGATACGCCGTTTCATCCCGCCGGAAAGTTCTTCCGGCATCAGATCGATCGCATGGCCAAGTCCCACATCTTCCAATACCTCCCGAACGCGCGCCAGGGTATCCGACCCCTGCTGCTTCTCCCGGTGACGGCGGAGCGGAAATTCCAGGTTCTCCCGCACGGTCATGGAATCGTAAAGGGCGCTGCCCTGGAACAGGAAACCGATTTCGGATCGCAGGGCATCCAGTTCCTGGCGGTTCAGGCTGCCGATCTCACGGCCCAGGACTTCCAGATATCCCTCGTCCGGTTGCATCAGCCCGACCAGGCATTTGATCATAACCGACTTGCCCGAGCCGGACTTGCCCATCACCACCAGGTTCTCCCCTGCCATCAGGCTAAGGTTGAAGCCATTCAGTACCCGGTTATTCCCGAAACTCTTGTAAAGGTCCCGGATGCGGATCACTGCTTTGCCCTCCTGATCCCGTATCGTGCGTTGGTTATGTGTTTGTACCTGTTCCATGGCTCAGAGTTCATAAAAGATGTCGGAGACGAAAACGGCGATAAAGTCTACCAGGAATAGCAACAGCGATGAAAGGACCACGGCCGTATTGGCCGCCTTCCCCACGCCGGCCGTACCTTTTTTACAGTAATACCCTTTGAAACAGCCCACCAGGCCAATCACAAAACCGAAGAAGAAGGATTTGACGGTGGCCGGGACCAGGTCGCCGTAAGACAGGGCGTCAAATACCCGGTTGAAGTACAATTGGAAGCTCATGGCCCCTTTTACATACTCCACCAATGCGGAACCGAAAAGGGCCACCGCATCCCCGAAAACGACCAGCAGCGGAAGCATGAGCGTCACGGCCAGGACGCGTGTCACCACCAGGAATTTAAACGGGTTCGTGCCGGAGACCTCCATGGCGTCGATCTGCTCGGTTACCCGCATGGAGCCCAGTTCCGCACCGATCCCCGAGGCGATGCGCCCGGCGCAGATCAACGCGGTGATCACCGGGCCGATCTCGCGTACAATGGAAATTCCCACCATATTCGGCATCCAGGACTCCGCCCCGAATTCGATCAGGGTGGGACGCGATTGCAGCGTGAGGACGAGGCCGATGATAAACCCGGTTACCAGGACCAGGACCAGGGAACGGTTGCCCATGTGGTAACACTGACGGAGAAATTCGCGGAACTCATGAGGTGCCCTGAAAGCTTGCCGGAAAAACCTGCCGGCAAAAGCAGCCAACTCCCCGATCTCGGCCAGAAAGAGGGTTACCCGATCCCGTATGGAAGCAATGCGGTCCATATACCATAAAAGTACGTGAACCCGGCTGCCCTATCCATGACGAAAGTCAGCAAAGGCCCGCAGGATCGGGCATAGAGGGATTTCTTTCGAAAATTACCAACCGATCAGGGCAAAGGCTCCCAAATAGAGCTCAGGCCGTAGACATGGCCCTCATCCAGCTGCAGCTGACCGTCCTCCGTCCATACTTCCAGCCGGGAAAAAGGCTGTTCGGGAAAGAAGATCTCAGTAACGTTCAGCTTCCCCATATCCGCAAATACCTCAACGGAGGCAACATCTAACAGGATGCGCAGGTCCAGCGACTCCTTTTGCAGGTCCAACGGGGCGGTATGCGGGCCTTCAAAGAAGACCTCGGAGAACCCTTTGGGCCCGGACTGCGTCCGATCCACGGTCAGTTCGTTGGAGCCCCGGTCCAGGGTAAGAACCAGCCGGTTGCCCACCTCATTCGACAGCGTAATTCCAAAAACGGTAGCCGTACTGGCAGCGAGGTTTACGGACAGGTCCACCTCGCACTGCGAGGGGCTGAACTCCCCTTCGATGCGTTGCCTTCCGGTGTACAAGGTATCCAGCTCCAACTCGGACCTGCGCAGGCCGCTGAGGGAAGGTACCGGCAGGGCATGCAGAAAATATGAGCCTTCCTCCTCCTCCAGGTGGAGCACCCGGGGCACGGTCATGGCCGAACGCCAGCTGGAAGTCGGCACCTGCTGGGCGTACTGCCAATTGGACATCCAGCCGATCCCCAGACGGCGCCCCCAACCTACAGGCGCGTTGTCCCAGGTAACGAATGCATAATTATCCGCCCCATGGTCCAGCCATTTCTGTTCTTCCGGGTTTGCGGTGAACGTCGTCCCGTCAAAGTCGCCCACAAAATAGGAGGTGCCGGTACCGCCGGTGGGCCCATCCTTTTGGATGCTCACGATCAGCACCCACTTCGGTTCCCGGTTGCCGGCGGTGCGCATCGGAAAGAGATCCGGGCATTCCCACAGGCGGGTATCCCCTTCGATCCCAAATTCCGAGAGGTATTCCCAGTCCTTCAGGTTTGCGGAGCCGTAAAGCATAACGCGGTCGTATACTGCAAGGACCATGATCCAGCGTCCGGATTCCTCGTGCCAGATGAGTTTCGGATCCCGGAAGTCGCGGATCCCCGTATCGTTGGGCACCACGGGATTGCCCTTGTATTTGGTCCAGTTACGGCCGTTATCCAGGCTGTAGGCAAGGCTCTGGACTTGAAAATCATCGGTGCCGGCTTGTTCCCCGACGGGATCGTGGTGCGTAAATGCCGCAACCACAGGCGGCTCACCATCCTTCCCGAACCCGGAAGTATTCGCCTGATCCACCACCGCGCTGCCGGAGAAGATGTACCCGAGGGAATCCGGATAGAGCGCAACAGGCAAATGCTGCCAGCGCACCAGGTCCTCGGAAACCGCATGTCCCCAATGCATTGGTCCCCAGACCGTACTGTCCGGATAATATTGATAGCTAAGGTGGTATTCCCCGTCCTTGTAGAACATGCCGTTTGGATCGTTCATCCAGTTGGCGGCCGGCGTAAAATGGAATTGCGGGCGGTGGGGTTCGTCGTAGGAGCTATCGGAGGTCACTGCGGATTGTCTGCCGGGAGGCGTTGTTTGACCGCAACCGGCAAGCAACAGAAGGGTAGCCGGCCAAACGCACCGGACTACGTTTAGAAAATTCAATTTCATGGTACAGGGTTGAGCTTGAGTTGTAATACCCGTGACCCTAAAATAGGTTTAATTTGCGTATTTGCCTTCAGTTGGATTGCTGAAATCGAATGGTTTGCTGAAGAATGCTGCCGTCGCTCCCCATCCCCTCCAGATGGATCGCCAGATCTTCCTGACCGATCAGGGGAATGGCAATTTCCGAGCTTGTCCCGGGAATAATTCTTAGCTCCGGCACCCAGTATACCTGACCGTAACGCCTGAACATTTCGCCGGCCGGATCCTTTAAAGATGGAACATCATACTCCTCAGGAAGACTGTATCCGACGGGGATGGAAAAATCTGAGTACCGTTCCCGATTGGCGATGTAGTAGTTCTGCAGGCGTAAATTTACGCTGATGAATTCCAGGCCGTTAGTGTCGTAGAAAACACTTTCTACGTTGCTCAATGGGATGTCCAGGTTGGTGCCGTCGCTCAGCATCCCATTCAGAAATACAGGGACGGGGATATAGCCCACCTGGGCTCCGCGGGCCGGGGTTCTGGATAGTATTATGAGTCTACCGCCTTCATAACGAGGCTTAAAGCCCTGCTTCCGCAGGTAGGTTTGCAAGGATGGCATTCGTTCGATGTCCGACCCAACTACCCTTTTTCCAATGACCAGTGCGGAACGCGTCTGAATTTCCTTATTCTCGCGCCTTTCGGTTACCTCAACTTCCTCGAGGGCAATTACGTCCGGGTCCTCCTGGAACAAAACTTCCTCCATACCTCCCGCCTCCTGAGACCGCAGATCGTTAAGAGCTATGGGTGCTTCGGCAACCTGAGAAGATGGGATCGGCAGCGCCCAACCCGCCGGGGCCTCAAAATCCAGTTCCACCAACTCCCTTTTCAGGATACCCCCGCGACTTAATACGCTTACTTTAAGGGTATCGCCAAGGTACAACCGGCCGGATCCGGAAAACGTTTTATCGTTCTCCAGATCGATAACCTGATACTCCTTGTCCATATCGGTCAGCGCCCAGATCTGCTTTTCGTACTGCAGGTCCGCAAAAGGGGCCCGGCCCGAAAAATTCAGGTTGCCTTCCATTGGAAAGACAGCTTCGGACGGGTCAAAAGCATTATCCCACAAGGAATTTTCATCATCCCGACTCCTCAGTCGCAAATCATGGGCATGTAGGTCGCTGCGACGGCTGAGGTTCTCTATGCCATGACCCGTAAACGGGATGTCCACATACGGCCTCAGGTAAAAAGAGGAAAACAGGGAATGTTGCGGCCGGTAGGCACGGCTTTCGGCCGGCAGCACCGACAGGCTAAGCGAATATTCCTCCGCTACCGCCATGGGTGTATGCAATTTAAGGTAGAGCGAATCGCCAGATGGATCCAACCTCATTTCATAGTTCAGCTCGGTCTTCTCCGGCGTCCATCCGGCTTCATTGAAAAATGAACGCTCCACCACAGGGTTGGGGTTACCATTCAATAGGGCGATGGAATTGATCCCGTACGGCAGATCGTGTTTCGGGAGACTGATCAGCAGGGTATCCCCTTCAAGCCGGTGTTCCCTTACCTCGGATGTACCGCCACCCCTTAACCTGATCCTAAGGCTACGGTTTACGGACCCGATAGCCTGGACGCGTGCATGCACGAAATTCGGATCCATGGTTGACACCTGTAAGGTATACCCGCCCCCCGTATCAGCCTTTAATTCCTGGCGGAGCATGCTGCCGTTTCTCAGCTGCAATGCTGCGACATATCGATGGCCCTCACGCCAATGAAACCGGAAGGATCCCAATCCCTCCTCATTGAGCGGTACAGACACCACCTGTTCCTCATTCCCCAGGTCCCAGATGGCTGCGCGAAGACCCTGAAGATCGCGTTCCCCTGCATTGGCAAGCCAAAACACGCCTCCGTTCTCGCCTCCGGCAATAAAGTGGCGGCCTTCGGGGTAAATGCGGATTTCGGGTCGAGATTTAGTATTTGGTATGGTATCACGTTGCAGGCCTGCCATCTGAATTCGTTGCTCAAAGGGCTTGCTTTCCGGAAAATTGCGCATCCAGGTAGTCGTTGCCCTTACATAATAAACGGCATCATTATAGGTGGAATCCAACTCGATC
>JBNKHB010000170.1:0-5830 GCA_050290125.1 Robiginitalea sp. | reverse complement strand
CTACCCGAGGAGACCGAGAAGTGGGACCCTGTCAAGCTCACATTCGCCCGCGCCGCCGTCTACAAGAAGGACCGGGACAGCCCGGTGCTGGCCCAGCACAGCTTCTAATCTCAAAAAATGAGTTGCTCTCCCGCATCCGAACGCATATCAACCTGAACACCTTCCATAAGGCGGCCAGCAAATTCGTACCCACCGAATTCCTTCGCTCCGTGGGCCGCACCGAAATCACCGACGTGGTACTCGGCGACCACGTAGAGCGCGAAGTCACCGTTTTGTTCAGCGATATTCGCGGGTATACCAGGATTGCCGAGAATATGACGCCGAAACAGAACTTTAAGTTCGTGAATTCCTATGTGGGCAAAATGGGGCCCATCATCCACCGGAACCACGGCTTTGTAAACCAATACCTCGGCGATGGCATCATGGCGCTTTTTCCGGAAAGCGGTACCGATAGCTTAAGGGCTGCCATCGAGATGCAACGGGGCATCACCGAATACAACCGGCGCCGCAAATCGGAGGGTTACGAGCCCTTGTCGGTGGGGATCGGTCTCCATACCGGCCCGCTGGTGATGGGGATCATCGGGGATGCCAACCGGAACGACACCGCCATCATTGCCGATACCGTAAATACGGCATCCCGCATGGAAGGTGTGAGCAAACATTACGGCGCGCGGATCATCCTGAGTGAGGATACGCTGCGACATATCGGGGAGCCCGACGCGTTCGGCCTCCGCTTCCTTGGAAAGGTACAACTCAAGGGAAAGGATGCCGCCCTTGATATTTACGAGTGTTTTGACGGAGATCCGGAAGCCCAGCGATCGCTGAAGGCTGCCACGGCCGAAACCTTCAGGGAAGCCCTCACCCACTTTGTGGAGCATCGGTTCCCAAAGGCCTCAGCCGGTTTTGACGAAGTGCTCCGGGCCAATCCGGACGACTCGGTGGCGCAGTACTACATCACCAAATGCGCGGAGTATACCCTGAACGGCTTCCCGGAAGAACAGGACATCGCCGTGATCTTCTACGAAAAATAGGCCTTCAGGCAGGCACCAGGACCCGTTGCCGATCCGAGGCCAGTTGTTCATAGCGGCTGTAGCGCCAGTCCACCCATCGCTGTGCGACGGCAAGGCCTTCGGAATCCAGATGATCAAAGCGCGATTCCCTACGGAGAAATTCCGAAACCGGCAGGCGCGGCGGGGCGCTCTCCAGGGAAAGGCCGGGTTCCGGGCAGGAGGTGCTGGCTCCGGGTCGGGAGTAGAGCAACCACTGGCCGGTGGCCACCGCTAATGCCTGATGTTCCCAGGCGCTCGGCACCTCGAGGCCATGCGAGGGACTGTGGCAATAGGCGATTATCAATGACGGCCCTTTATGTGCTCCGGCTTCCGCCAACACGCGTATGGCCTGTTCCGGATCGGCCCCGACGGCAATGGAAGCGACGTACACGTCCGGGTACTGCATGGCCAGGGCGCCCAGGTCTTTCTTCGGCCGCAGTTTTCCTTTGCTGGCAAGGCCGGCTGCAGCGCCATAGGGAGTGGACCTGGAGGCCTGTCCGCCCGTGTTGGAATAGATCTCGTTGTCCAGCACCAGGACATTCACATCCGCTCCGGATGCCAGTACGTGATCCAGGCCGCCATAGCCGATATCACCGGCCCAGCCGTCGCCCCCGACGATCCAGACACGCTTGTCCAACAGGTCATCCGCACAGGATTCCAGCTGTCGCGCCTCCGGGTCCCGCAACTCGCCCAGGGCTTTTCTCAGTTTTTGAATAGCACCCCGGTATGCGGTGATCTCCGCCGGAGTGTTTGGACGTTTCCCCGATAATTCCTGAACGATTTCATCCGGTAACCGGTTTGCCAAAGAGCGCAGCAACCCGAATGCATTTTGGGCCTTCCGGTCCAGGCTCAGGCGGAATCCCAGGCCGAACTCTGCGTTATCCTCAAAGAGGGAGTTGGCCCAGGCGGGACCGCGGCCGGCCGCATCTGTCGTCCATGGGAGGGCAGGTAAATACCCGCCGAAAATGGAACTGCTGCCGGTAGCGTTCGCAACCATCAGTCGATCCCCGTACAATTGGGAGATCAACTTGAGGTACTGGGATTCGGAACAGCCTGCCTCGCCCCTCGCATAGCGGAATAGCGGTTCGCGCAGTTGGAGCTGCGCCGCCGAATTCGTCCCACAAATTGAAGGATCCATTTCCGGCAGTGACGCCGTGTAGTCCCAGGCTTCCCTGGCGGCATCCTTTACTTGTCCGTATTGTTCCGACAGGGCATCCTCCCGGCAGGCTTCCAGGCACAGGCCGCAAGAGGAACACTGATCCGGATTCACCAGGATCCCAAAATGTAGCAGGTCTACCTGTTGTACCTCCTCGATGGCCATGGGTGCTGCCGGTATCATTAACGGGGCCCCGGCCAGGTCATCTGGCGTATATGCCCGGGCCCGCAATGCTCCAGTCGGACAGGCCAGGCTGCACAAGCCGCATTGGGTACATGCATCGGCATCCCAGGCGGGGATCCAGCTGGCGGTCCCGAGCGCATATTCCGGGGCTTCCGCAACGGTAAAGCTTCCGTCCGGCGGCAGCATATGCATGGGTATCTTGTTCCCTTGCCCGGTCTGCAACGCCTCCCACCTATCCAATGGACGTGCATGCGCTCCGGGCTCCGGAAGATTTATTGATTCGGGCAATCGAATGGCTTCAAGCCCGCAAGCAGTAGCCCGGGACAGGCGGGTGGAGAATCCGATCGGATCACTTGCGAAACCTTCTATCAAATCAGGCTGAAAAGCCCTTAAAAAAGCTCCGGCAGAAAGTCTGCTCCGGTACAGTCGGATCCCCTTCCCTGCAAGTGCTTTGCAGCAGGATGCATCCAATGCCGCAGGGAGCACGTCCTCCGAAATTTCCGCAGTCAGGACCAGGGTCCCGCCCGCCGCGATATTTACTTGCCCTTTCATCAGGTTCAGTTCGGCCAGGTTATCGCAGATCATCAGATTTGCCCCTTCAATTCGGTAGGGGGCAACTACAGGGGCATCGGATATGCGTACGTCGCTTAGGAGCCGTGCAGCGGCCTTGTCATAGCCGGGCACGTCATTGCGCTGCACGAAACAACCGGAACGGGCGGCCAACGCCGCGGCAAATCCCTCCAGAGCATTGCAGTTCGCTGCGGTTTTCCGGAGATTGAGCTGTACCTGAGTGCCGCCAAAACCGGGGCCAATCGCAGTCGATGCAGACTGGAAGCCGTCAGGTTCCGGTGCCGGGACTCCCAGAGAAATTGACTGCCCGTGGCCGATGGTCTCCAGCTTTGCCAGGAAATCCGCAACCAACTGCGGATTCAGGTCCTTCCCGCCCAGCCCATAGCGGCCTTTGACCACTTTTATGTTGCCGGGATTACGGTCCTTGGCCGTAAACAAAGCGTTTACGATATCCAGGTAGAGCGGGTCGCCGGAGGCCCCGGGTTCCAGGGTCCGGTCCAGTACCCCAAGGCTCTGGCAAGTCTCGGGCAGGGCGCTGAGGAAATGGTTAACTGAAAATGGACGAAACAACCGGACCTTTACCAGGCCTACCGGCTGCCCGGCAGCTACCATGTGCCGGACCGTTTCTTCGGCAGCGCCGCAACCTGAGGCCATCAGCACAACTACCTGCCTGGCCCGGGGATGCCCGATGTATTCAAACAGGTCGTAACTGCGGCCGGTAAGGTCCCGGAACCGACCCATTACTTCCCGGACGATCCCGGGGGTGGCTTCGTAATAAGGGGTGGCGGCTTCCCGGCTTTGGAAAAAGATATCGGGGCCCTGGGCGCTCCCTTTGATGGAAGGCCTGTCGGGATCCAGAGCGCGGTTTCGGTGCGCTGCAAGGGCGTCTCCAGGGATCAGGCCGCGGATGGTCTCATCAGAGACCGGGAGGATATGGTTGAATTCGTGTGAGGTGCGGAAGCCGTCAAAAAAATGCAGGAAAGGCACCCTGCTGCTCAGGGTAGCTGCCTGGGCGATGAGCGCAAAATCCTGTGCCTCCTGGGGGGTGGCGGATCCCAACATGGCATAGCCGCATTGGCGAACGGCCATGATGTCGCTATGGTCGGGAAATATTGAAAGGGCATGGGAAGCCACCGAGCGGGTGGCAACATGCAATACGTTTGGAGTGAGTTCACCCGCAATTTTGTACAAATTGGGCAACATCAGCAATAATCCCTGGGAAGCCGTAAAGGAGGATGCCAGCGAACCGGTGAGCAAGGCGCCGTGAAGGGTGCCGGCGGCCCCGGCTTCGCTTTGCATTTGAACTACCGAAGGTACCTGACCAAAGATATTTTTTTTGCCGGAGGCGCTCCAGGCCTCCACGAGTTCCGACATTTCGGAAGTGGGCGTGATCGGATACAACGGAAATACCTCGTTGAGGCGATAGGCCATTTCGGCGACGGCCCTGTAGGCGGTGGTGAAGGTGAAATCGGCAGTTTTCATGGTAGTGTAGCTGAAAAACCGCCCCGAACCTTACGGGGTTCAGGGCGGTCTGCATTCATCAATCTGCTTACTTCTCGAACTTGATGGTTACGGGTGTCGGGTTGCTGATAATGTCGAACACCGGTGAGAACTGTGCCAATTCGCGCAGTTGGTCTTCAGAAGCGTCTGATTTTACCTTGAAGGTAACTTCGATCCCGTCGAATCCTTTGCGGATGTTCGGGTCCAGGCCCAGGAATCCGTGCAGGTCGGCTCCGGCTTTCAGTTTGGAATCCATGGCTTCGATCTCAATGCCGTGGGCGGCAGCGTGATAGGTCATGGCTCCGGAGAGGCAGGATCCCAGTGCGTGCAGCACTACTTCGGCCGGGGTGGGAGCCAGATCCTTGCCCAGTAGTACTTCGGGGTGGTCGGCTTCCATTTTAAAGGTCTCCTTGCGGGTAGTGTCTTCCTGGCATACGCCGTAAAAGCTCTTGGCGCTGGTTACGCAGTGTCCGCCTTCGATCCAGTCGGTCTTGGCGCGGAACTCGAACTTGGCCAGTTCAGGGTTGCCCTGTACCGCTTCGATGGTTCCCATCAGTTGGTCTACGTTTACTCCGTTCTTGATGTTTTCTGTTGTAGTCATTGTTTTAAGGTTTTAATTGTTTAACAGGTGTTTTTATCATCGTTGCCCTGTATATGGCATACGCCGTGCCAAAACATTTAAAATGCTGACTACAAGTTACTTATGGTATTTTGAGGGAGTGAAGTTTCTAACGATATATCATTTAATAACGATATTTCGTTAATTAGATCGCGATATTTCGTGAGTAGTGAAGGATTTTGAGATCCCCAGGACCTTCATTTTGGATGCGAGCGTACTCGGCGGGATGCCGAGCAAGGCAGCGGCACCGTCCTTCCCGGAAATCTTGCCGCCGGAAAGTTCCAGGGCCCTCAGCAGGTTCTGCCGCTCAAAATCCACGAGTTCCTCCTGAGTGAGTACGCGCTGCACTGCGGGCTTCCCGGTTTCTGCCGGTCGGGCGGACGTCGGGTTAAGGATCGACTGCCAGTCCGCTTTTCCGCCCCGGGAAATAATGACCCCGCGTTCAATGAGGTTCTGTAGCTCGCGCACGTTCCCCGGCCAGTTGTAGTTCATAAAAAGGGCGCGGTCTGCATCGCTAAGGGTGACGGGGGGCCTTCCCAACCTGGCTGCCATGGTACGGATCATATCCTCGGCAATCATCAACAGGTCCCCGCCACGCTCCCGCAGCGGAGGGATCCGGATGGGAAAGACGTTCAGCCGGTAATACAGGTCCTCCCGGAAGCGACCCCGGCTCACCGCCCGTTTGAGGTCGCGGTGCGTTGCCGCGATGATGCGGACATCTACCTTCACCGTTTCCGAACTCCCCAACGGATC
>JBNKHB010000169.1:0-5889 GCA_050290125.1 Robiginitalea sp. | reverse complement strand
GTTATAAGGTTCAGGATGTCTAAAGTTTTCGAGCTTCAAAGCGCTGCGGGCCGTAGGAGAATTGGAAGCCCTCCACTTCCCCCTGGTCGTTGGCAAAGAATTGTACATTGTTTTCCGGGTTGGACGCATCGGTATACTTCAGCGGATCTTCCGAATCCCCGATGTAAACCGAGCTGTTCTCCGCCGCAGTAAGGCGCAGGTTCCCGTCTTCGAGTTCTTCCACTTCCATCTGGTAGGAGAAGCCGCTGGTAAAGCGGTAGGTGCCCGCAAAGCCACCCACGGCGCCGGAAGAACGCTCCACCGGTACAGTAAAAACATAGCTTCCGGGCTGTAATTCCAGCCGGAGTTTCCCGTCCAGAGGTTCCAGCATGCGCAGTCCGCTGGCACGCACCAAGGCCTTGCCGCTTTCCTGCACGGTCTCGGCCGTGCCGTAGGGCATGACGAATTCCGCAGTGGAATTGGCTGGTATCTCCACTTCCTGGCGGAAGCTGTCCGCGCCTAGTTCCCAGGCACTTCGAATGGTGCCATAGTAGGTGTCAAGAGTGCCTTCGGCCCGGGTCAGCGAAGCACCGGGCGAAGCAGCCACCCGGAAACGCTTGTAACCGGGGCCTTCTTCCAATGCCTGTATCCCCGCAATCTGCCGGTACATCCAGTCGCCGATGGCTCCATATGCATAGTGATTGTAAGAATTCATGGAAGGCACCTGAAAGCTGCCGTCGGGCTTGATACCATCCCAGCGTTCCCAGATGGTGGTGGCCCCCTGGGTGACCGGATAGAGCCATGACGGGTAAGACTCTTGCATCAACAGTCTGTAGGCGACATCGGTATGCCCGAACCGGCTCAACACATGCGCCAGGTACGGAGTACCCAAAAAGCCGGTGGTCAGGTGGTAGCCATAGCTCTGGATGTTCTCCACCAGCCGGTCTGCTGCCTGTTGCCTCAGGTTTTCCGGCAACAAATCAAAATTCAGGGCCAACACATAGGCGGTTTGCGTTCCGGACACCAGACGGCCGGAAGCGGTCAGGTATTCCTTTTGATAGGCTTTTACTACGGCTTCATGTAACTGGGAATAGGCTTGTACATCATCCTGTTTCCCCAGCACTCTTGCCGCTTTAAGAAGCAGGGCCGTGGAGTAGGCATAAAAACTTTGTGAGATCAGGTATTTGTCGGTTACTGCGGCGCGACCGTCATTGTCGTCCGCCGGGCGGTAGAACAACCAGTCCCCGAAATGGAAGCCCGTGTTCCAGAGATTGTCGGAACTTTGGGAGCGGATGTACTCCACCCATTTTTTCATGCTTGGGTACTGGGTTTCCAGCAGTTCACGATCCCCGTAGAGCAGGTAGCTCTCCCAGGGGATGATGGTAGCCACGTCCGCCCAGCCGGCGCTACCGCCTGCCTGCGGCCCCAGCACGTTGGGCACCACAAAGGGTACGGAACCGCTCTCGGTCTGATCTGCTGCCAAATCTTTCAGCCACTTGGAGAAAAACGGGTTTACGTTGCGATTGTATGCCGCGGTACGGAAGAAAGCCTGGGCATCCCCGGTCCAGCCCAGACGCTCATCGCGCTGAGGACAATCGGTGGGCACGTCCAGGAAATTCCCGCGCAGCCCCCATTGGATGTTGTGCTGCAGTTGGTTCAACAGTTCATTTGAACTGCTGAATTGTCCTGTGGCCGGCATATCCGAGTACAGGGCAATAGCCTTGGTGTTTTCAGCTGTGGGCGTATACCCTTCTACCTTCACATAGCGAAAGCCCTGAAACGTGAAATGCGGCTCCAGTTGCTGTCGACCCTTACCATTCAAAATATAGGTGACCTGCTGGTCAGCGTCACGCAAGTTCTCCGTATAGAAGTTTCCTTCTTTGGTCAGCACCTCAGCATGCCAGAGGCGGATTTCCTGCCCGGCCGCGCCACTCAGGTTCAGTTGCACCCAGCCCACCAGGTTTTGACCGAAGTCCAGCACCGTATCGCCCTCCGGGGTAGTGATCACCTCGATGGGTGTAAAAGTCTCATGCTTGCGGATGGGTTCATTCTCGGTGGCGATCAGATTTTCTTTGGAAAAATGGGCTGTCTGCACCCCGCTCCAGCCGGAAGCGTCGTACCCCGGGCGATCCCAACCGGTCAGCTCTTTGGTGGAATCGTAGGTTTCCCCGTCGTAGATCTCCGAATTGAGGATGGGGCCGGTTGTGCTGGCCCAGTTGCCGTCGCTGATCACCCGGGCGGTGGTCCCGTCCGTATATTCGATATCCATCTGGAAAATTAAGGCGATGTCGTCCCCGTAATGGTCCCGCTGGTCGCCCCAGGCAAGGTAATCACGGTACCAGCCGTTGCCCAATACGGCCCCCAGTGCGTTCGCACCGTTTTGCAGCAGGCCGGTAACATCGTATTGCTGGTATTGCAGGCGGGTATCGTAACTGGTCCAACCTGGCGTCAGGTAGGCATCCCCTACCCGCTCGCCATTGATGTGGGCCTCATACATGCCGTGCGCCGTGATGTAAGCCGTTGCATTGCGCACCGGCTTTTGCAGCTCAAACTCCTTTCGGAAATACGGGCTGGGCCGGTTTACGGTGTCCTCGGCAAATCCGGGCCGGATCCACTCGGCCGTAAATTCGGAAGTCGGGTCCAACAAGCCCATCTGCCAATGTCCAGTATCGCTCCAGTGGGATCGCTTGCCCCCGGCATCCCAGACCCGCACCTGCCAGAAATATGTAGTCCCGCTATTAAGTTGCGGGCCGCCGTACCTGACATGCACAGATTGTTCAGAGGCCACCTGTCCGGAATCCCAAAGCGGATCGCCGGAAAGGCCGGCTTCAGAAGTGGCCACCCGCACCTGGTAGGCACTTTGGGCAGCGCCGCGCTTATCCGATTCCAAGGCCCAGCTGAGCCGGGGGGACTGCGCAGTGATCCCGTTGGGATTCGGGCGGTTTTCCACCCAGGTCTGTTGAATGCTGATCTGTGTATGGGCCTGAACACAGGCCAGGAACAAAAGGAATGTCAGAAGGGGTTTCATAAGGCTTTACTAAGAAGTGATAACAATACGATGTGAGAATCAGAAAGGTACAGAATGAATTCTAATCAAGAGTATGGATTTGAATCCACGAATCCGTTCCGTACTGTTATGCGGTCGTTATCGGGCCCTGGTCCATGCAAAGATGTTATGGCTATCTTTATCCAAACAATAATCCTAGATGCCTGAACTAAGAAGATCTCAGAGGCTTCTCATGCCCCTGATTATATGTATGATCCTTTTTGGGGTAATCTCTTGCCGGCAGGAAACACAAACCGGCGCACATGATATGGCCGCCGCCGCGGATTCCTATCCCGGGGACGAACTCTCCATCCAGCACGGCATGGAGCTCTTTAATTTACATTGCGCTCAATGCCACAACTTTACGGCTAACGAGATCGGGCCGAACCTGAGCGGTGTGACTTCGGAAGTCAGCAAGGAATGGCTGGTCACCTATATCCATAATCCCCAGGCTGTTATCGAAGCCGGGAATGAACGGGCCGTTGCCCTTTTTGAGCGCTACAAGATGTATATGCCCTCCTTCCCTCAAATCGAGGGCGAGGATATGGAACACCTGCTGGGATTTATCCACAAATTTTCAGAAGCCGAAAAGCGCAATACCAGCAATCGCAAGGGCGGGCTCTTGAATCCTATCCCGGAACGGATCGGAGAATCACCTCTGGTAGTGGAACTCGAGGAATGGATGACCGTACCGGCAAGTTCTACGGACCCACCGCTGGCTCGGATCAATAAACTGGACGCGATCCCGGTCGGTTCTGGGCAGCGGATGTTCGTAAGCGACCAGCGGGGTACACTTTATGAGATTGTCGGGGATACCGTGAATGCTTATTTGGACGTGAGGGCTCAAATGTCGGCCTTTATCGATCATCCGGGCTTCGGCACCGGCCTGGGCAGCTTTGCCTTCCACCCGGATTTCCAAAAAAATGGCCTGCTCTACACCACCCATACGGAGGCGACAGGTTCGGCGGTTGCCGACTTTGCCCTGCCCGACAGCGTGCCGGCAGCGCTGCAATGGGTGCTCACGGAATGGACCACTAAACAGCCAATGGCGGGAACCTTTGAGGGTAAACCGCGGGAGGTGCTGCGCGCCGAGATGGTCACCCAAGTGCACGGCTTTCAGGAGATCACCTTTAACCCTCTCGCCAGCCCCGGACAGAAGGATTACGGGATGCTCTATCTGGGTATCGGGGACGGGGGTGCAGCCCTGGGCGGGCATCCGGAAATCTGCGACAATCCCGGCCATGTATGGGCCAGCGTACTACGTATAGACCCGAGCGGATCTAACTCGGAAAACGGCAATTATGGGATCCCTGAAGACAACCCATATGTGGGAAGCCCGGAGGGCCGTGATGAGGTCTGGTGCAGCGGCCTGCGGAACCCGCATCGAATTACCTGGGACACCGGGGGAACAGAATTAATGTTTATCTCGAATATCGGACAGCACAGCGTGGAGGAAGTGAACCTGGGCTTCAAGGGCGCCGACTATGGCTGGCCGCAGCGGGAAGGTAGTTTCCTTTTTGACGTATATGCGAATTCCGAACTGGTCTACCCGGTGGACACACCAAACAATCGCTTTACGGAACCCGCCCTGCAATACGATCACGACGAGGGCAATGCGGTCTCCGGCGGCTTTACCTATAACGGGAAGGCAGCTCCCCTGTTAAAGGGGAACTACCTCTTTGGGGATATTCCCCGCGGGACCCTCTTTATTGCTCCACTGGATAGTCTTGGCAAAGGACACGGCGGCACCGTCTTGCGTGCCGGCCTGATCATAGACGGCGAGGATACCACCTTGATGGACCGCTCCCTGGACGCCCGGGTAGATCTGCGTTTTGGGGCGGATACAAACGGAGAACTTTACCTTTTTACCAAAAACGACGGAAAGATTTATAAGGTTGTAGGGGCACGGGAAATTTCAAGGACAGGACTTGTTGCATCCGGTAGCAATTAACCCCATTTATTACCCGGTGCGGCTTTACAGGGAATTCCTGGGAATCACATAAAACGGGTTGTCGATCTGGCGAACGTTATGGTTGAGGACCATATCCGCTGCCTGCTCCCCCAGGTTCCTGAAATCGGTTGAGATCACCGTAATCCCGTCTCGCAGGATCTCTTTGATCGGGGTATCGTTATACGAAATAATGCCCACGTCCTTGCCCAACTCCAGGCCGGAGGCGGCGATCTCTTTCAGCAGGATCACCAGGTCGTCTTCCTTCAGGTTGATATACGCCGTTCCTTTTTCCATCTCCTCGTTTTCGATCTCCTCAACAACACCGAAGTCGTATGCGTATTCGCCGCAAAAACGTATAAAGCCTTTCTTGATCTCCACCGGGTGGTAGGTGCGTTTGCGCAGGAGCATTTTCAGCCGCTTGTATTTCTTGAGCCGGGGATTCAATTCTACCAGCGCCTGATAAATATCTTTCTCAAAATCCTGATAGATGGTAGCCACCTTGTTGCAAACCCCTGGGAGGTGCTTGTCCAACACGATGAGTTTCTCTTTGGGGATCTCAGCATTGAGGAATTCGCAGAGGTCGTCCCCGCCTTCCTCAAAATGGCAGATGATCACAAAATGGGTGTAATCCCGTTTGTTCCCGTATTGGATAAGCTCCTTAAAGTGGCGGTAGTTGTTCTCGTAGATAAAGAAGTCAACCGTGGCCCGGTCCCCAAGTTTCTTGGAAAAAGCATCATAAATGATCTTCTTGTGTTCGCTGAGCTTGTTGAAAAGCAAAAAGACCTTGGCCTTGAGTTTCAACTGGTCGTTCTTGATATAATACCCCTTGCCCGGCACCGAATCGATCACCCCGCTCTTCTTCATGTGGTCATAGGCCCGCACCACCGTATCCCGCGAGATATCAAACTCGATC
>JBNKHB010000168.1:0-5905 GCA_050290125.1 Robiginitalea sp. | reverse complement strand
TTCGGAGAGCTCTTCCAACAGGGCGCGGTGCTCCGAGGAGATCACGTTCTCCTTGCCGAAGATGGTATTGGAGAGCCCGGCGGTCAACAACTGTTCGCTGTTGTGCATGAATTGCTCCCGGGTACCGAAGGTGCTGGTAATGGTCTGACCCTGCACCGTCAGCTGGATTTCGTGGTTGGCGATATCTTTGGTATGTGCGGCGTAAAAGCGGTTGGTCTTGCCCCCTCCCCGCGCAGGCGGGCCGCCGCGGCCATCGAAGAAAATAGCCTTTATCTTGTTCTTCCTGCAGACCTTGGACAGCGTTTCCTTGGTCTTGAAAATAGACCAGTTGGCCTTCAGGTAGCCCCCATCCTTGGTGCCATCCGAAAAGCCCAGCATCATCGTCTGGTGGTCGTTTCGGGATGCCACATGGGCACGGTATTGCGGCAGGTCAAATAACTCCTGCATGATATCGGCCGACCGGGCCATGCCGATCATGGTCTCGAACAAGGGGACGATATGGAAGGTAATGGGCCGGTCCGCCCAACCGCTCCACCGGAACAGGCCATAGACAAAGAGGACGGAATAAATATCCTCCGAATTGCTGATAATGTAGCGGTTACATCCCTCCTCCCCGTTGCGCTCCTGAATGTCCGGCAGTTGACGGATATTCACCAGGGTATCGCGGATCAGCGGGTCTTCATAGTCGGCAGGATCGGCTTTGATATCCCCTTCCAGCAACAATTTGGTAAGGGCCTTGGGTTTTAGTTCCTCCAAAGACTCTTTTATATGCCCGTGCTGTTTGAGAATGGCCTCGACCACCCGGAGATGGACCCGATGGTCCTGGCGGATGTCCAGGTTTGCAAAGTGGGTCTTAAACAGGTGCACCTTGTCTATAAAGTGATCCAGCTCTTTCAGATACAGGCCGTAATACCTGTCTATAAGGACCTGGCGGATTTCCAGCAAAGGACTGAGGATCTCCTTATAGCTCAGCATTTTATTCTTGTCGAACATGGCCACGTACACCTGGTTGCGCAGTTCCTGCAGCGGATCCTGCACCCCGCGAAAGGTTATTTTCTTTTGCAGGATCTTCAGGTCATTGTAGTAGCATTTCATCAGGGTGGTCCGGAGTTCATCCGCAACGTCCCTGGTTATAGCGGCCGTTACAAAGGGGTTCCCGTCCCGGTCCCCGCCAGGCCAGAACCCAAGCTTGATGATGTCGGGGTTGTTGTACTGCTCGTTCTCAATACTCCCTTTGATATAGGCATACAGATCTCCTACCGCGTGGTAGTACACATGGCGGAGCGTATAAATGATGTTCTTGGCCTCGTCCAGGGGCGTCGGCTTTTTACTGTTGATCAGCGAGGTAAGTCCCAGCTGCTGCAAGGTCACGTCGATCTCGTCGATCTTGTTGTCCAGGATCAGGGACCGCAGTTCGGCAATGATGTCCAGTACCGCAGGAGTGTAGAATTGCGTAGGGTGCGCCGTAAGGACGATGCGCGCACTAAAACTGTCCAGGATCCTGGAGACCTTGTCCCAGCGTTTGTTCTTCTTGGCGAGTTGAAAGTAATCCCGGATGGAAAGCGACTCGGTATGCAGGTGCAATTTGGGAAAAGCCGCATCCTCCACGCTGTCGTAAAGGACCACCTGGCGTTCCACGTATTGGATAATGCGGAACATCAGGTCAATCCGATGGCGTTCCTCCTCGATATTGGTGAAATTGGTAAAGAAATCCTCCAGGATCTCGGACGGATTCTTACCCGCCTGCAGCCCGCGCTGCGCCTGTTGGAAGAGCAACGGGATGAAGATCCCCACATTCTCGCCCTCCGTATAGGGCAGGTTCAGGAACAAACTGTTATAAACGTTGAATTTGTTGCGTACCGATTTCTTGAATTCCTTTAGCCTTTCAACCTGACTCATATGATCACTGTGATTTTTTATTTGCCCGCTCCCTTTGGACCGCGGCACCTTGCACCACGCAATTTACCTCCATTTTACGGGGATTCCGAAGGTATTACCCGGGTCGTAACAAAATAGAACACCGCTTGGATAAAACCAACAATTTCCCCTAGAAATGCGCGCGGTATTGCTCGATTCGGAAATCCAGGGTAGTATAGGAGGGATCCCGGGATTTGCGATCCTTGTAGGCCTGGAGGCTTCCCACCGCACGGTTGGCAGACCCGGAAGGGGCCGTGAGCGAGACCGTGCGAATACATCTCACCTCCCCTGCGGGAGATTCCAGGGCAAGGCGGTGGATCCTGGGGACTTCGGATTGAACGGTTTCCAGGGCCATTCCGCTTTCCCTGAGCAGCTTGCGGAAGAAGTATTCAGGCCCGTTCTTGCTGTTGCCGCCGGTAAATAACAAGGTGCGGATAGAGGGATAGGCATACAGGATCCCCAGTAAGTCCCGGAGCTCAATTTGTTCCATCCCCAGGTCGGAGGCATCGATTTTCCGCCTGTGGGCCCGGCCCACGATATCGCAGATGCCGATCTTTCGCTTCCGCAGGAAATTCTTGCGCTGCAAAACGGCATGCGCCGTATTCTCATAAGCCAGTTCCAGGTTAAAGATGCGGTCCAGGATGGGCCAAAGCTGGCCGTCGCGACTGCCGTAACAAAAATCCACGTCGCCGGATTTAAGCTCACCTGTCGTAAAACGGGGGGGTGGCAGGGTCCCGACGATCAGTTTGGTGGCCTCCGGAAACAGAAACGGTTCATATGGATGGATGTGTTCAAACATCTGTGCGGGGCTTCCCAGGAATAGGGTTGCAAAGTTAAGGGATCGGGCGCATTCGGCGGACCGCATGCCTTGACCTGTTCCCGTGATTTTCGTAAATTATGGAGATAATCCTCAGATACTGAATTAACTATGGGAAAAGGAGATAAAAAGAGCAAACGCGGCAAAATCGCTAACAAATCCTATGGTGCACGCCGTCCGCGGAAGATCCGTAAACGGACCCCGGTGGAGGAGAAAATATCCATCAAGGGCAAAAGCTAAGAGGCGCCCGGTAAGGACCTGGTTATGCATTTGTAAGAACTGGCGAACTACCGCACAAATACGGGCTGATCCGGACGCAGGGTATGTTCCTTGCTGTACTGGTATCCATCGCGGTCAAAGCCCAGCAACTGATCCGATTGCTGAACGCCTTCTTCAAGGATATACCGGACCATGGAGCCGCGGGCTTTTTTGGCAAAAAAGCTGATGACCCGCAATCGGTCCTTGCTCCAATCCTTGAATACCGGGGTTATCACCGGCACTTTCAGTTTTTTGGCGTCCAGTGCGCCAAAGTACTCCGCGCTGGCCAGGTTGATGAGCAACTCCCCTTCCACGAGCTCGCTGTTCAAGTGATCGGTCAGCGTTTTCTTCCAGTATTCGTATAGATTCTTTTTCCGGCCCACCCGCAACTGGGTACCCATCTCCAGACGGTAGGGTTGGATGAGGTCCAACGGGCGCAGCATCCCGTACAGGCCGGAAAGGATGCGCAGCACTTCCTGCATGCGGTCGATTTCGGCCGGCTGCAGCGAATAGGCGTCAAGGCCCTGGTACACATCTCCGTTAAAGGTAAAAACCGCCGGACGGGCATTGTCGGGCCCAAAAGGCAGTGAAAAATCCTGATTCCGTTGCCAGTTCAGCTCGGCAAGGTCTGCGGAAATATCCATCAGTTTGCTCAGCGAACGGGGTTTCTTTTTGGCCAGGATCTTGTTCAGACGCTCGGCCTGCCCGGTAAATTGAGGCTGGGTGAAGCGGTCGGTCGGCAGCGCCCTTTCAAGTTCCAGGGATTTGGCGGGAGAAATAAGGATTTTCATTCGCAGGATTTTCCGCAAAAATACAATCCCCGTTGAGAATGGACCAGGGCTTTCGAGCGGACTTGCCTATAGCGGCATCAAGTCCGCTTATTCCGTATTCTTATGCCTCGCGTACTGCCTCCATTTCTCGATGCAATCGGCCATATCCTGAGGCAGCGGCGCCTCAAAATCTACCTCTTCGCCGGTGACAGGGTGCCGGAATCCCAGGGTACGAGCGTGAAGCGCCTGTCTGGGCAGGATCTTAAAGGCATTCTCCACGAATTGCTTGTATTTGGTGAAGGAGGTGCCCTTCAGGATGCGGTCCCCGCCGTAGCGGGCATCGTTAAACAAGGTATGGCCAATATGCTTCATATGAACCCTGATCTGATGGGTGCGGCCCGTTTGCAAGCGGCAGCTCACCAGGGTCACATAGCCGAAGCGCTCCTCCACCCGGTAGTGCGTAACGGCCTCCTTTCCCTGTTCACCTTCGGGGAAGACCTGCATTTGCAGGCGGTTCTTCGGGTTCCTGCCGATATGGCCTTCTACCGTACCCTCCTCTTCTTCAATATTGCCCCAGACCAGGGCCAGGTACTCGCGGCGGGTCGTTTTATCAAAAAATTGCCGGGCCAGATTGCTCATGGCCGATTCCGTCTTGGCGATCACCAGCAAGCCGGAGGTATCCTTGTCGATGCGGTGGACCAGGCCGGGCCGGTTATCCGAGTTGAGGGGCAGGTTTTCCAGATGGAATGCCAGGGCATTGACCAGGGTCCCGGAGTAATTCCCGTGTCCGGGATGTACCACCATGCCCGCCGCTTTGTTTACCACCATAAGGACCTCATCCTCGTAAACGATATCCAATGGGATGTCTTCAGGAGTAAGCAGGAATTCGTAGGGGGGATACTCAAAGAGCACCCGGATGGTATCACCTGGCTTTACGCGGTAATTCTGTTTAACGATCTTATCGTTTACGCGGATGTTGCCCTCCCTGGCAGCCGCCTGGATCTTGTTCCGGGTGGCATTCTCAATCAGGTTCATGAGGAATTTATCCACCCGCAGGGGCCTTTGCCCCGCGGCCGCGGTAAAGCTGTAATGCTCAAAGAGTTCGTCCTCCTGGGGATCTTCCTGCTCCTGCGCCTCGCTCATGGCGTGTCCGATTCCGCCCGGATGCGGGCCTGGTCGGGAATCGTCCCGTTGCCGCAAACCAATTCGATTTTGGATGTTTTGGGTAGTTTATCCCCGGGGTTGATATACTTCCCCTGGTGTTTGATGCGGTACACCATATCCTTGCCGAGCTCGTCGATGTAGGTGACGCGCTCCACTTCCAGGCCAACGGCCCGCAACATGGAACTCGCATTGCGCTGGGTGACCTGAATGATATCCGGCACGGTTACTTTCTTATAACCGGAAGGGTTGACCGTAACGTATATCTTCCGGTTTTCCTTCACGTGATTTCCGGCTGGCGGATCCTGGGTGATGATGGAAAAACGCGGGAATTCCGGATCAAAATTGGCGGAATCCACCACTTCGTAGCGCAGTCCGGCCGCCTCAACGGCATCCCGCATGTCCGACACGGAAAGCCTGGAAAGATCCGGCACCTCCACGAATTCCCCGTGGTGGGTGGAGCTTTTAAGCCACTGTAGTGCCAGAAAGACCACCAGCAAAGAGGCCGCAAGGGCAAGGCCCAGGTTGATCAAAAATACCCGTGAGCGTAGAAAATTCAGGAAGTTCCGCATACCATATGGTTTACCCGGACAAATAGAGGAAACCCGCATCTTTTTTAGTAAACTTGAAGTGCCTGGCGGCCTGTTTTTAACGCTAGACCTTTATGGGAAGTAAAAAGAAAATCGCCATCGTGATGGGCGGATATTCCAGCGAATACAATATCTCCGTACAGAGTGGTGAGGTGGTATATAGGTGGTTGGACCGCAGCCGGTACGAACCCTATCGCATCCTGTTGAAAAAAGACCGCTGGGAGTTGCTTCCCGAAGCGGGGAGCCCTGTTCCGGTGGACCGTTCCAATTTTACGGCGGAGCTCAGCGGATCGCGTTTGCATTTTGATTGCGTCTTCAACGCCATACACGGTACACCGGGGGAAGACGGGCGGCTGCAGGCCTATCTGGACCTGCTGGGCATCCCGCAAACC
>JBNKHB010000167.1:0-5908 GCA_050290125.1 Robiginitalea sp. | reverse complement strand
CGAGCCCGAGCTCAGCGCCGATGCCGATCGGATCCTCGCAGCGGATCGGATCATTTTTCCAGGTGTTGGCGAGGCGGGCAGTGCCATGGCCAAGCTCCGCGAGAGCGGGCTGGATGGTTTGATCCCGACGCTTAAGCAGCCGGTATTGGGTATTTGCCTGGGCATGCAGCTGATGTGCAGCCATTCTGAAGAAGGCGACACGGTTGGCCTGGATATCTTCCCGACGGATGTCAAACGCTTCCCACCCGGTTTGAAAGTACCGCAGATCGGCTGGAACCGGATCACGGACCTGAAGGGCCCGATCTTCAAAGACATTGAAGAGGGGGAATACATCTACCTCGTGCACAGCTATTACGCCCCATTGACCCCGTATACCAGCGCTATAAGCACCTACGGCATGGCTTATAGCACCGCTTTGCAGCGGGATAATTTTTACGGGGTGCAGTTCCACCCGGAGAAAAGCAGCAAGGCCGGGGCCCGGATGCTGCAGAATTTTATTGAATTGGCCACATGAGGATCATCCCGGCAATAGATATCATCGACGGCAAATGCGTCCGGCTTGCCCAGGGCGATTATGCCCGCAAGACCACCTACGCGGACGATCCGCTTGAGGTAGCCAAATCCTTTGAGGCCCTTGGCGTGCGTTATCTGCACGTGGTGGATCTGGACGGTGCGCGTTCTGCACATATCGTCAACCACGCGGTTTTGGAACGGATTGCCTCCGGCACGGACTTGAAAGTGGATTTCGGCGGCGGCCTCAAATCGGACGAGGACCTGCGCATAGCCTTTGAAAGCGGAGCCAGCCAGGTAACCGGTGGGAGCATTGCGGTCAAGGATCCGGATCGATTCCTTCAATGGCTTAAGACGTACGGCCCCGAACGCATTATTTTGGGGGCCGACGCGCGTGACGGCAAGGTGGCGGTGAGCGGCTGGCAGGAGGGCAGCGGCGAGGAATTACTATCGTTTATTTCGGGATACCGGCAACAAGGGGTACACTACGTGATTTGCACGGATATCGGCCGTGACGGCATGTTGCAGGGGCCGGCAACGGAGCTCTATAAGGAGGTGCTGCAGGCCAATAAGGGCCTGGGGCTGATTGCCAGCGGCGGCGTCCGCGACACGGCAGACCTGGACGCCCTGAGACAGGCAGGCTGCGAAGGGGCCATTGTCGGCAAGGCTCTATACGAGGGTACCCTCACCCGTGCGGATTTGGAAAACTATTTGAACACCCATGGAACAGATGCCTAAAAGCTGGTCGGAAGAGTTTAAGGCACAGGCCCTTTATCGGATGGACGAATCGGTCCGCATGCTGGGTATTTGCCTGGATCGGCTCCCGTCCGACCGATTCTGGATGCGGCCCAACCCGGCTTCGAATTCGGTGGGTAACCTGTTGCAGCATCTGAGCGGGAATATCCGCCAGTATGCGATCAGCGGCCTAGGCGGGCTTCCCGATGACCGTCAGCGCGATGCGGAGTTTGAGGATGGGAATGCGTCACCGGAACTGGTATGGCAGGCTTTTTCGGAAACGGTATCCGAGGCTCAAAACGTCATCCGTGCAGCTACGGAATCGGAGCTGTTGGAGGTTAGGTCCGTACAGGGCTTTCGCATGAGCGGATTGGGCATGGTCCTGCATGCCGTGGAACACCTGAGCTACCACACCGGGCAAATTGCCTATGCGCTCAAGGCCTGGCTGGATACGGACCTTGGATTTTATGACGGGGTGGACCTCAATGCTAAAAACACCTGAAACGATGCTGACCAAACGCATAATCCCCTGCCTGGACATCAAGGACGGTCGAACCGTTAAGGGGGTCAACTTTGTGGGCCTGCGCGATGCCGGTGACCCGGTGGAACTGGCAACGGCCTACGCCGAGGAGGGCGCAGACGAACTGGTTTTCCTGGATATTTCGGCAACCGAGGAGAAACGGGCCACATTGGCGCGGTTGGTTCACCGGGTGGCGGAGAACCTGGACATCCCCTTTACCGTGGGGGGCGGCATTTCATCGGTGGCCGATGTAGACCTGCTGCTGCACAACGGCGCAGATAAAGTCTCGGTAAATTCCGCAGCCGTTCGGGACCCGGAGCTGATCAACCGGCTGGTAGCCAAATTCGGCTCGCAGTGCATTGTTGTGGCCCTGGATGCCAAGGAGATAGACGGACAATGGAAAATCCATTTGGTCGGTGGGAAGGTACCCACGGAAGTGGACCTGTTTGATTGGGCCCGGGAAGTGGCCGACCGGGGTGCGGGAGAACTCTTGTTCACCAGCATGGACCACGACGGAACGAAAGGGGGCTTTGCCAACGAGGCCCTGGCCCGCCTGGCCGACAGTGTCAACATCCCGATCGTCGCTTCCGGCGGGGCGGGAACGCCGGCCCACTTTGCCGACGCATTTACGCTGGGAAAGGCCGATGCCGCCCTTGCCGCCAGTGTATTTCATTTTAAGGAAATCCCGATCCCCGAGTTAAAGGCTTATTTAAAACAGCAGGGTATCGACGTGCGAATCTAATGCAACTTTGTATGGAAGGAATTGATTTTAAGAAAGGAGACGGCCTGGTTCCGGCCATTGTTCAGGACGCAGATACCAAGGCAGTGCTGATGTTGGGCTATATGGATGAAGAGGCCATTTCGGCTACCCGTTCTTCTGGCCGGGTCACGTTTTACAGCCGCAGCAAAGGCCGCCACTGGACCAAGGGGGAAAGCAGCGGCAACTATTTGGAATTTGTAGAGATGCTGCCCGACTGCGATCGGGACGCACTCCTCGTTAAGGCACGACCCACCGGGCCGGTTTGTCATACGGGAAGCGATACCTGCTGGAGCGAGACCAATTCTCCCGGCTTCGGTTTTCTCTCCGCCCTGGAGGCCATTATTGCGCAGCGCAAGGCCCTGGCGGATTCGGATCAGGAACCGGCCAACAGCTATGTGGCCTCCCTGCTCCGCAAAGGGGTCAACAAGGTGGCGCAAAAAGTAGGGGAAGAGGCCGTGGAAACGGTCATCGAAGCAATGGATCACAACGATGATCTCTTTCTGGGAGAAAGCGCCGACCTGCTCTTTCACCTGCTGATCCTCCTGCAGGCAAAGGGCTATTCCCTGAGCGACGTGGTCCGCGTCCTGGAAGAACGGCACCATCCGGGCCGTTAAGTTTTCTTAAAGCCTTGGGCCGGCTGAATGTTTTGTTTTAATTTTAAGATTCAGCTATGGAGAACAGGAAAGGCTTTCGATTTACGTCCTATCAGGCCCCGGAACTCAGCCCCTTCGAGAAACTCTTCGATATTTTTCAGGAGCTTATCACCCATACGTCAGGCGATGTGGAGGAGGCCCTGGACTGGTTGCGCGAACTGGACAAGGAATACGAACTCACGGACGAGGATTACACCATCGATGATTTTATCGAGGATCTAAAGGCCAAGGGGTTTCTGAGGGAAGAACCTAAATTCGGTCCGGACGGGGAAGGAGAAGAAGGCGAAGGCTCCCCGCGCGGCTTCGAAATCACTGCCAAGCTTGAACGCCTGCTTCGGCAGCGCGCGCTCGATCAGATCTTTGGCAAACTCAAACGGCGGGGGAGCGGCAACCACCGCACCGGGAAAGCCGGGCCCGGAGACGAACATACCGGCGATTTCCGGGCCTATCGATTTGGCGACTCCCTGGAGCAAATTTCCATGACCGAGAGCCTGCGCAATGCGCAGATCAACCATGGGATGGACGCATTCCGCCTGGAGGAGAACGATTTGGTGGTGGAGGACACGCACTTCAAGGCCCAGATGAGCACCGTGCTCATGATCGACATCAGCCACAGCATGATCCTCTACGGCGAGGATCGCATCACCCCGGCCAAGAAAGTGGCCATGGCGCTGGCGGAGTTGATCACCACCCGGTATCCCAAGGACACACTGGACATCCTGGTATTCGGCAATGACGCCTGGCCGATCAGCGTCAAGGAATTACCCTATCTGAAAGTAGGCCCTTACCACACCAATACGGTGGCCGGGTTGCAACTGGCCATGGACATGCTCAGGCGCAAGCGGAATACCAACAAACAGATCTTTATGATCACGGATGGAAAGCCATCCTGCCTGCGGATGTCCGACGGCACCTATTACAAGAACAGCGTGGGGCTGGACGATTTTATCGTGGAGAAATGCTACGACATGGCCAGCCAGGCGCGCAAACTGCATATCCCTATCACAACGTTTATGATCGCCAAGGACCCGTACCTGATGCAATTTGTCCGCCATTTTACGGAAGCCAACAAAGGCAAGGCCCTCTTTACGGGTTTAAAAGGCCTGGGCGAAATGATATTTGAAGACTATGAGACAAACCGGAAAAAACGACTGCGCGGATAGCGCGACGAATAACGTGAATGCCATTCATACCCCCAAACCCGGGATTGCTACCCTTGGCGAACTGAAGGCCTCGGGTTACCAGCCCAGGTCCATCAAGGATGAGCTGAGGGCCAATCTGGTCGCTCGCATGCGCGCAGGCCGTCCGAGCTTTGAAGGGGTATGGGGGTACGAGAATACGGTCATCCCGCAATTGGAGCAGGCCCTGCTTTCGCGGCATCACATCAATTTGTTGGGCCTGAGGGGGCAGGCAAAGACCCGGCTGGCCCGGCTTATGGTGGGCCTGTTGGACGAGTGGATCCCGGAAGTGGCTGGTTCGGAGGTCCACGACGACCCCCTTCGTCCGCTCTCCCGCTATGCCCGGGAGCTCATTGCGGAGAAGGGGGACGAAACGCCTGTTGACTGGTTGCACCGCTCGGAACGCTTTTACGAGAAACTGGCCACGCCGGATGTGACGGTTGCCGACCTGATCGGCGATGTGGATCCCATAAAAGCGGCCAATCTGAAATTGTCCTATGCGGATGACCGGGTGATCCATTTCGGGATGATCCCGAGGGCCAACCGCTGTATTTTTACCATCAATGAACTGCCGGACCTGCAATCCCGGATCCAGGTAGCCCTTTTCAATATCCTCGAGGAAGGGGATGTACAGATCCGTGGTTTTAAAGTTCGATTGCCGCTGGACCTGCAATTCGTATTCACGGCCAATCCGGAGGATTACACCAACCGCGGCAGCATCGTCACGCCCCTTAAAGACCGTATCGGTTCCCAGATCCTGACGCACTATCCGGAAGATATTCCCACGGCCCGGAGGATTACAGAGCAGGAAGCCGCCCTGGACGAAGCCCAGGAAAAGGGGATCCGGGTGCCGGAAGTTGCCCGGAACCTGCTGGAACAAATCAGTTTTGAAGCGCGCCAAAGCGATTATGTGGACCGCAAGAGCGGGGTAAGCGCCCGGACGAGCATCACGGCCTATGAAAACCTGGTCAGCACCGCTGAACGCCGGATGATCAGGAACGAACAGGAAAGCACTGCGGTGCGGCTGGGCGATTTCCTGGGCGTGATCCCGGCCGTCACCGGGAAGATCGAACTGGTTTACGAAGGGGAGCAGGAGGGTGCCGACAGCGTGGCCATGCACCTGATCGAGGAAGCGGTAAAATCTTTGTTTTCGCAGCTATTTCCCGAGATCAAAAAACTGGAGCGCAAAGACGCCGAGAGCCCCTACGACGACCTCCTGCATTGGTTCTTTGAAGGAGAGGGCCTGGAACTGGAGGATGAACTTAGCGATAGCGCCTACCGGGATGTACTGGATAGCGTAAAACCGCTCGATCGCCTGCTCAGGAAATATCAGGCGGACCTCGACCCGGATTCGTCCTATTTCGTTAAGGAGTTGGTGCTCTGGGGCCTGGTAGCCTTCGACAAACTGAGTAAGAACCGCTTTGTGGAGGGCTTCCGGTTCAAAGATCTGTACGGCAGCTATATCCGCGACCTGTAAGCGGACCTAGCCGTATGCCGGTAAATTAAAGACAAAGGAACTGCCTTCGCGGGGTTTGCTCAGGACCGTAATGGT
>JBNKHB010000166.1:0-5938 GCA_050290125.1 Robiginitalea sp. | reverse complement strand
GATCTACCCTGTGATCAGTATGCAGGAAGGCGTTACGCACGGGGGTTCCAAGCGCAACTTGCTGGGTGAAACCCCGGAAACGGATCAGGTGGCCCGATTCTCCAATGAGTGGCGTGTTACACCCGACACGCCTCCGGCCCTTCTGATCCATGCTTCCGACGATCTGGCCGTTCCCGTGTCGAACAGCCTTCGGTATTACGAGGCCTTGCTGGCCCATGGCGTCGCGGCAGAAATGCACATCTATCAGTCAGGGGGGCACGGCTTTGGCCTTGGAACGGAAGGCACGCATACCGGTTGGCCCGAGGCCTGCGCCCGATGGCTTGTCGGGGATTGATTCAGGTCATTTAGCGACTGCCGCCTGAGGCGTACCTTGGTGAAAAGGCTGGAGTTCGGCCAACAGGCCACAGACTCCGCTTTTACACAAAAGCAAATCGCTATGAAATTTCATCATCCTTCCAACGGGGAAGTGGACATCCGGCTGGACGGCCGTACCTTACCGGGAATCCTGCACATCCCAGACCAAGCCATAGGATTGGTATTGTTTTCACACGGCAGTGGCAGCAGCCGGCTGAGCCCGCGCAACAATTACGTGGCCGAAATCCTGAGGCAGCATGGCCTGGGCACCTTGCTCTTTGACCTGCTCACCGAATGGGAAGACCGCATCTATGAGAACCGCTTCGATATCGGCCTGCTCACGCGCCGCTTGATCGCTGTTACGGATTGGGTATTGCTCTACCTGGGAAAATCCAGGTTGCCCATCGGGTACTTCGGCGCGAGTACCGGCGCAGCATCCGCCCTACGGGCTGCAGCGCATTATGGAGACCGGATTGCGGCGGTCGTTTCCAGGGGCGGAAGACCCGACCTGGCCAAAAACGACCTGGCCCGCGTCCAAGCCCCTACCCTGTTACTGGTAGGCAGCCTGGACAAACAGGTGATTGAACTGAACCAGTGGGCCTATGAGCGCATGCAGTGCGAACGGAAACTGGAATTGGTGCCCGGAGCCACCCACCTGTTCGAGGAGCCGGGAACCCTTGGGCAGGTAGCCGAGCGCTCAGCAGGCTGGTTTGAACAACATTTTAAAATTAAGGAGTCCTATGTTCCGCGATAGAACATCGGCCGGAAATCTGCTGGCCGCGGAACTGGCTTCCTACCAAGGGAAGTCTCCCGTAGTGGTCGCCATCCCGCGTGGCGGATTGCCGGTTGGGGCCGCCATTGCCCGGTCCCTGGAGGCTCCGCTGGAGGTGGCACTTACCAAGAAGATCGGCCATCCGTACAATAAGGAATACGCCATCGGGGCGGTAAGCCTGGAAGATGTGGAAGTAAGCGCGCCTGCACGCATCAGCCCGGAATACCTGGAAGCCGAAACCGAGCGTTTACGCGCCTCTCTGCGCGAACGCCATCAGCTTTTTTACCGCAAAAAAAAACCGCTTTCACTTGAGGGAAGGTGTGTCATCGTAACCGACGACGGGATCGCAACTGGCAATACCTTGATCATCACCATAAAGCTGATCGCTTCCCGTAAACCGTCTGAGCTCATCGTGGCCATACCTGTAGCGCCGCCTGCGGCACTCAGGCGAATCCAGGCCATGCCCGAAGTGGACCGGGTGATTTGTTTGGAATCACCGGAGTATTTTTCGGCTGTGGGCCAGTTCTATGAAGATTTCCGTGCGGTGACCGATGCGGAGGCCATAGAGATATTTGAAGCCGGCGCATTGCCTGAAAGCGCTTCGTAATCCCGATTCCTCAGGGCTTTCTGGCGCTTATCACCACAAATGAACCTTCGCTGTATCCGCTCCTTGGTGATTGTACCTCGTTCAGCGCTTCCGGGTCTCCGAACAGGGTCTGGTTGAATTCAGCTTCACGAAAGCCCAGTTTTTCCAGTAACCTGTCCACATATCCCGGGCTGTAGAATCTGGCATCCTTATAGAACGTACTCCATTTCCGGCGCTCCTGGTAAGCCTGCGCCGCAGGCTGATCCTCCGGCAAAAACCCGGCAATCAGTAAGCCACCGGGTTTCAATACGCGCAAGGCTTCCTCGAACGCATGCTCCACATTCGGCAAGTGGCAAAGGGTAACGAACAAGACAAAATCGAATTGCATTGCGGCATAGGGTAGGTGTCCTGCCCGGCCTTCCATTACTTCGATTCCCCTTTTTCTGGCGCGATCGGCCATGGGTGCAGAGGGCTCCACCCCTTCCTTGATGCCCAAAGGCGCGGCAAACCGGCCTGTTCCAAGGCCAACCTCAATGCCCCTTATATCCGCCGGCAACCGGCCGAAATGTTCACGGATCGCCTCCACTTCAGAAAGGTAGGCCTCCTTATGTGTTTCGTACCAGGCCTCGTATTCGGCAACATGCAGGTCAAATACACTGCTGATCTCCCGGGCTTTCATTCCGTTCAATCAGGTTTGATACCAAAGGTTACTTTGGCGTTCACCCGGTACTGGCTAATCTTGTTATCCTTAACGGAAACCTGCATATCCTGGATGTATACGGAACGGATGTCCTTTACGGTCCGGGAGGCTTCCTTAATAATGTTCTGGACGGCGTCCTCAAAACTCACCGTGGAGTTCCCAAGGATCTCGATAACTTTTAATACGCTCATGGTAGTAGAATTAAAGGTTTATATAGTATTTAATAGCGGAACAGGGCGGCCATGCCACGGGCTTCATCCGGAAATTGCTCCGCATTCCGCGCGTATACCACGCCGCTGTTTAGCAACGTATCGCAAACGGCCCGGTTCAACAGGGAAGGTGTAAAGACCGTTGGGTGTTCCTCAATATTGATTGCACCTGTGGCGGGGTCAACGCTGCCCCGCAACTCCGTTACGGGATCGATAAACAAACGATCTACCCGTCCGGCAGCAGCAGCTTCCAGGATCCGGTGGGGTTGCGTGCTGGCTTTGCCGGTACCGTGCATTTTCAGAAATCGCTCCCAGGCCTCATTCCCTTCCTTTTGGTTCAGAGGGGCGATAGCCTTCCAGGCCAGGTCGTGCAATTGCGGATCCGGAGTCTCGGAGAGATTGCAGAGGATCGGCGTATCCACGATCAGGCCATAGGAACTTTCCTGGGTGTACAACGCTGCCAGATAAGACTGGGTTGCCAATAGCAGGGGTCGTGGTTTCTTGTGCAGCAGCGTGCGAATGCCTTCGTCGATCCCGCGGAAATAACGGGCTATTTCATCCTTCCGGTCCCTGTCCGCCTCGTCGTGCCCGTGATATGTAACCCCGGCATTGGGCTGGGATTGATTCCGGAATTGCAGGCCCTTTTCCTCAAAATCGCTGCCAACCCGCTCCTCCAGCCCTCCAGGAATCAAATCCGTTATGGGTAATTCGTGAAACGTCTCGCGTGTTCCTTCAAAAAGCCGGACGCGTCCCAATTCCAGCGCCAGCAGGTAAAAGGCGTCACCTCCGGTAAGCAGGGGGACCAACGGCACAAGGTTGTAACGGTCGTCAACCTGTACTGAAAGCGGTACCTGAATGGGCAATTTGAAACAGAATAGTTGGTCCTCCGTAGCAAAAAGGGCAAGCCCGTCCGATTGATGCCTCCAGAACTCATCGCGCTCCGCAAGTGCCAGCAGTGGTTGCAAGCGCCGGTCGATGTAATCCTCGTCTTCCGTTTGATTGCCCCAGGCCTTCCGCACCTCCTTCAGTTCCATCAGGAGTGTTTTGGCATCCTGACGCCGCAGTACCTCATCCCCGCCCCGGTGCGTTGGCAGATAAATGGATATGCACTGTTCAGCAGGCGTGCCTGCCAGCTTAAGAATGGTCTCGGTGCTGAATCCGGATTGGCTTACCGGGATATTTTCCGTTGTCATCTTTGTTTCTTTTAAAGGTTCGTTTAAGGTACATTGGCACACGCTGATACTAAATGATATGGGTCATCCGGGCGGTCGTCAGTTGCCCGCTAAAATGCCCTCCTTTTCCAGCCTCCGCAGCAGGGAGGCGATATAGTCATCGGCGGATCTTCCGATATCCCGAGGGTTGATCAGGTCAAAGGAACCCACCCAGACCAAATTGTTTTCCATACCGGTCCCCAGCGTGTAATAGGCGGACTCCACATGATAGATATCGTATTCGATATAACGGTCCGGCTGGTAGTAAATATCCTGATAGAGGTAGTAGTACCGCCCGAAACGCCCGTAGTAGCTTTGCACGTTCGTATAGCCCATGTCGTGTTGATGGTGGACGTCCACCCCCTTGACCGAAGTGATCAGGATGGCATCAAAACCTTTTGCGCTCAGGTCGTGTGACAGGCGGTCCAGATCTTCTTCGCTCAGGCCACCGGATTCGGGTACTACATTAGCAAGGGTATAGCTTTGGGAAGCACCTACCAGGCGCGTCCTGAATTCATTGGCCAGGCGGTCTTCGAACATGCGCCGCGCGGTTTGGTTTTCGGTCATGGCCATGACCAGTACCTGGTCGGGTTGAAAGGAAGTGGCCAGGGAATCATTCTTCCAGCTGTCCACAAACCGGGCGGAAGAACAGGAAACTAACAATAGGCTCAGCAGGCCTGCATAATGCGATTTCATGACTTGAGGTTTTAACTCAAAACTAATGTGAGTCACGGATTCAGGCCATGACGCCGGTCATTCCGTAACGCTCCGTGACCGGGGGTTGAATGGCATCCGATTTCAACGTACCTTACCGGGACAAACCCGTTTATATGAACCCAGACAACCACCGCCGACGCTTTTTGCAATCCATAGCCTTACTGGCCGCATCAGCGGCCGTCCCGCACACCGCCTTTGCTTTTAGCCCGTCGGCTAAATTGCGTGTGGCACTGGTGGGTACCGGGATCCGGGGTACCACCTTCTGGGGCAAGCGGCTTCGGGAACAGTATTCGGAAATCCTGGAATTCGTCGGGCTCTGCGACATCAATCCCGGGCGGCTGGCGTTTGCCAAAGGGTATATCGGGGCAGACTGCCGGCTCTTTTCGGACTTTGAAGCGATGGTGCGGGAGGCCCGGCCCGAACTGGTGATCGTCACCACCAAGGATTCCACACACCACCAGTTCATCATCAAGGCCCTGGACATGGGTTGCGACGTACTGACGGAAAAACCACTGACCACCGATGCGGACAAATGCCAGGCCATCCTGGAAGCGGAAAGGCGCTCGGGCAAGAATTTGATCGTGGGCTTCAACTACCGTTGGAGTCCCTACAATACCAGGATCAAGGAACTGCTGATGCAAAACACCATCGGGAAGATCACTTCGGTAGACTTCCACTGGTACCTGAACACCTATCACGGAGCTTCGTATTTCCGGCGCTGGCACGGGCTCATGAGCGGCGGGGGATCCCTCTGGGTCCACAAAGCCACCCACCATTTTGACCTGCTGAACTGGTGGCTCAACAGCGAACCGGAGGAGGTATTTGCCTACGGAGACCTGGAACACTACGGCAAGAACGGGCCCTTTCGAGGGGCAAATTGCCGCAGTTGCGACCACAAGCAGGATTGTGCCTATCACTGGGATATTCTCCAGGACGAGTTCCTGACCGACCTCTACGTGAAGAATGAGCAGCACGACGGCTATATCCGGGACAATTGCCTGTTCCGGGAGGAGATCGACATCTACGACAAAATGAGCGCACAGATCCGCTATGCGAACAATGTAGTGGCGAACTACTCCCTTACCACTTACTCACCCTTCGAGGGCTGGCGGATCGCCTTTAACGGCAGCGAAGGCCGCCTGGAAGCCTGGCTGGACATCCCCTATCAGGCCGGCGAGTTGATCGGGCAGGAAGAAATGCACCGCAGGGAGATGCAGCAGTCTCAGTCGGAAGACATGGCCCTGGAACCCATCATTGTGCATAAACTCTGGAACGACTTTGAGACCGTAAAGGTACCCTTTGACCGCAGGGGCCATGGCGGCGGCGACAAACTCTTGCAGGATCGTATCATTCTGACCAGCACTGAACCGGACCCTTATGAGCGGCCCG
>JBNKHB010000165.1:0-5977 GCA_050290125.1 Robiginitalea sp. | reverse complement strand
ATCTCGTGGCGGTAGGTACCGGCCCCGGGTATATCAAAAGTTTCGGTTTCGGCCAGCAGGGTTTCCCTTCCGGAGGTGTCCACGGAATACCAGCGATAGCCTTCCGCCGTATCCGTTGCGCTTACGCTGCTGGACGGGTCGTTCAGGCAAATGCCCACCGTTTCGGGAAAGTTGTTTTCAGGAAACAGGTCCACCAGTTCCCCGGTTATGGCGTCAAAATAAGGGCCGCAGCCCAGAATGGTGCTGAAGGTTTCCTGGGCGCATCCCAGGGCTTCCCCAGCGGTATTAAAGGGCACGATGCGTATGTAATAAATGCTGTTGGGTTCAAAGTTGATCACGTTGGTACTGCTCGCCGTGAATCGGACATTGTCCAGCACGTCATTTTCAAAGGGGGAGGAGCCGATGGATACCAGATAGCCGTCTGCGCCGGGCACCGGGTTCCACTCCAGGGTAGGTGAAAGCGGGACGTTGATGGCGCCGTTCCCCGGACTCAACATGACCGTACAGCCGGGCAGGGTGGCCAGGGCCCCGGTGGTGAAGCGCTCCTCGTTGCAGCCGATGGCATCCCCATTCTCGTTGTACGGGATAACGCGTACGTAGATATCCACCTCCGGCGGCAGGTCCGCGGCCGGGGCATAGGAAAGCGTGTTCATCACGTCTGTGAGCGGCAGGATCTCGGATCCGCCCGGGCTGGTGCCGATGGCGAGCCTGTAGCCCGTTGCGGTCGGGCTGTACGACCACTGGAGGTTGGTCGCAACCGGGACCCCGGTAGCCCCGTCCACCGGGCTTATCAGCGCGGTGCAATCGGGCGGCGTGATAACGTCCTCCGTTGTGAAACTCCCCAGGTTGCACTCAATATTGTCCTGATCCGGGTCAAAGAAAAAGAGGGTGATCGTCACAAATACCTGGGTGTTTTCAGGCAAGCCTTGAGGCGGGGTAAAGGTGGTTGCTCCTCCAACGGATTGGTTGAGGATGTCCGAGCCCCCCGGCGTAGTCCCCAGCGACACGATATATCCGGGCACCCCGGTGATGTTTTCCCAGGTGATGGAAGTGGAGACCGGAACCCCTGTGGCACCGGCCACGGGAGACAGCATTACCGGGCACTCCTGAGCCTGACTATGGAGCAGGCCGAGCAGCCCGGCGAGGCACAGCAATTTTTTTAACATTTTCATCGGTCCAGGAAGGGTAAAGTACGAAATAATCCCGAATCGGTGCTCCCGGATCGGCAAGCGGCATTGCTTGAGCGTTAAAGAGTTAAGGCTTTGAGTCCTGTAGCCTGACTACAGGTCGCGCTTTTTGAGAAGCGCATAGGAGAGATAGATGAATATCGCGGTCCAGGCCAGTACGATCAGCAGCTGGAATCCGTGGACGGTGTAGTCCTTGGAGATTTCTTCGCCTACCTGCCGGGCAGCGGATTGTATCACCGATAGGCGGGTGAAGGGTTCGGAGATGGTATTCCAGAAGGAACCGAAGGGGAAGAACCGGTAAATGGAATCCGCAAAATCCTTGGAATACTTGGAGGTGAGGTAGATCCAGGGGATGAATTCCACCGCCATGAACCAGATAAAGACGAACCCCAGCGCAAATGCCGATCGCTTGATCAGCATGCCTACAAAGAAGCAGAAGGAGAAGAAGCCCAGCAACTTCACAAAATAGGCAAGCAGGTATTCCAGGTCCGAGAAGATGATGGACAGCTCGTTGTAATTTGAATGCATAAGCCCCAACAGCAGGCTCACCACAAATACGAATATGGTGGAAGCCGCGGCCAGCGCCAGGATGGTCAGGAATTTGGAAGCGATAAATTCTTTTTTGGACAGGCCGTCGATCAGGTTCTGTTTGATCGTTTTATTGCTGTATTCGTTAGAGATCATCGAGACGATGACAATGGCCAGGAACACCTTCAGGAAGGCGACCATAAAGGTGTTAAAGTGCCAGATATACGGAAAGTTGAAGATCCCGATGTCCGCAACGTTGAATTTTAGCGGGCCCCAGTCGATCTTAATGGAGGTGACCAGTGCGATCAGCAGGATAAATGCAAAATACGCGATGATCAATAATTTGCTGGAGCGGTTGTTCCAGAGCTTGATAAATTCTATTTGGAGCAGGCGTTTCACAGGCTATCGGTTTTTATGGCTGCGGATTCCTGCCGGGCGGTAATGGCCAGGAACTGTTCTTCCAGGCTTTCTTTGCGCTTGACCAGGTGCGACAACGCCAGGCCGTTTTCAAAGCAAAGCGCATTCAGGTGTTCGGATTCCATCGGCTCCTCCAGATAAGCGGTGAGCAGGCCGTTCTCCTCGCTGAAGTGGGAGAAGGCGTCTTGATTTTCCAGGAATGCCTTGAGGGCTTTATTATCCCGCGCCTTCAATTCAAAAAAGCCGTGACTGGCCAGCATCCCGTCCACCTTGCCCGTATACAGGTTATGGCCCTTTCTCAAGATGACCACGTGCGTACAGACTTTTTCCACTTCGTCCAAAAGGTGGGAAGCAAGGAGGATGGTGGTACCCTGGGCGGCGATCTTTTTGATCAGTACGCGTATTTGGTGGATGCCCTGCGGGTCCAGGCCGTTGGTGGGCTCGTCCAGGATCAGGATCTCCGGATCGTTCAGCAGCGCGGAGGCGATCGCCAGCCGCTGCTTCATTCCGAGTGAATACGTCCGGAACTTGCTGTTCCTTCGATCCCAAAGGCCTACCAGTTCCAGTTTTTCCTGGATCCGGCTTTCGGGCACCTCCTTGATCTTGCAAACCAGTTTAAGGTTTTGCAAGGCGGACATGTACGGGTAAAAGTTAGGCCGTTCGATAATGGCCCCTACTTTCTTGAGTGCCTGGTGGGTGGAGGTCTTGCCGTCAAACCAGCTAAAGCTCCCGGCCGTTTTGTTCACCACGTTCAGCACAATGCCCAGGGTAGTGGACTTGCCGCTGCCGTTTGGCCCAAGTATACCGTAAACGTTGCCCTTCTCTATGATAAAGCTCAGGTCTTTTACCGCAGTGAGGGCTCCGAATTTTTTGGTCAGGTTTGAAACAGTCAGGATGGTTTCCAAAGACGTCCGGTTTAGGGATACGTACACTATGGTTGACGAGGAAATGCGTAAATTGTTACAGGCAACCGCAAAAATAGGGCCATGGCCGAAGAGAGAATAATGTTAAAGAAAAAGCCGGCATTCCCCGTATGTCCGGCCCTGGACGCCTATCTGGACCACTACAGCCGCAAGATCGAGATCCCGATCTTCTACGAGGACCTGCTGAGGTTCGCCGGCTCTGTGGTGGTTTACGATTCGGACGGCGAGGACACGCTTTGGGTACGGGTGTATTACTCGGATACCGAGCGGCTGGAGATCGATCAAAGCCTGAAGCAGGTGTATTCTATCCTGCATTCGGACGGCAGTGATACCATATTCCAATACCTGAACATAGACGCGGTGGATTACTGCACCTTCGGGAACTCCAAGCCCTTCCGGATCCGGGTGCGGAATATCCTCAACGATAATTTCACCTATTTCTATGTAAAGCGGACGGACGCGTCCCGCATTTACGGCCTGGAACTGGAGCATATCCTTTCGCCTTATAATTTGAATTTCCTGGTGTATAAGGACACCCTTATCGAGGAGCATATCGCCGGGATTCCTGGCGACGTCTTCATCAAGGACATGCTGCCTTCCTGTTCGGAATCGGAAAAGGCACAGCTGGCCAAGGAATTCGTAAAATTCAACGAGCGCTGCATGATCCGCCTGCTGGGGGACATGCGCTCCTACAACTATGTAATCGTACCCATGCATGATTTTGACCATGTGGTGTACAAGATCCGCGCCATCGACTTCGACCAGCAGTGCTTTGAAGGCATGCTGAAACTGTACCGGCCCCAGTTCTTCAAGGAGAACCGGGCCATGTTGGAACTGGTCAGGGATAAGTTGTTAACCGATTCCGTTAATCAGTATAAGGTGGAGGAACGCTCTTTTGTGGCCAAGCGCATCATTAGTTCCGGCGCCCGGATCCGCCGTCTGGTGGAGATCGCGAGAAAGGATACGATCTCGCTCCCGGAACATATTGAACGGCTCAGATCGGATATCTATGACCTGACCCACGACATGAAGTTCAAGAATTGCAAAAGCATGGGGGACATCCTGAGTATGGCGCTGGATTTTGTCAAGCGCAATTATCAGGATGTGAGCATGAAGCAGATCATCGAAAAGCGCTTCGGCATGGATTGACCGGCCCAAATCCCGTCCTCCCCTGGGCAAGGTTCTTAACTGCAGTGAAATTTTGTACCTTATCTCCTTTTAACCGGCACCATGAATCCAGATCAATCTTCTTCCTCAACAGAGGTGGAGGCGTATATCCAGGCATTTCCGGAACCCGTCCGCGGGCTTCTCCAAAGCGTGCGGCAAACGATACGCGAGGTGCTGCCGGATGCCACCGAGATGATCAAATACGGGATCCCCACCTATTACAAGGAAAAAAACCTGGTGCATTTTGCCGGCTTTAATAACCATATCGGGTTTTATCCCACTCCTGCTGTCATCGAACACTTTAAGGAGGCCCTGGCGGGCTACAAAACCTCCAAAGGGGCCATACAGTTTCCGCTGGACCAACCTATACCCTTTCCGCTTATTTCCGAGATCACCAGGTACCGGTTGCGAATGCTGCTACCCGTAACCGGAAACAAAACAACTGAACTATGAATAAAAAGGAAGCAGCTGCTCAACGCCTGCGCGTAAGACTATGGATCGCCTACATCCTGCAGGCCTTGTTGGGGTTCATGTTCATCATGGGGGCCGTGATGAACCTCATGGAATCCGAAACGGCCGTATCGCAGGCGGTGGAGATGGGGTACCCGGCCGGGGCCATCCGAAACATGGGCATTGTGTTGCTCGTCTGCACCCTCCTCTATCTGATCCCACGCACCAATGTACTCGGGGCCATTTTGCTGACCGCCTGGCTTGGCGGCGCGGTTGCCACCCATGTGATCCACGGGGATCCAATGGTAAACATCCTGTTCCCCGTATTCTTTGGCCTGGTGATCTGGGGGCTGATGCTGCTCCGGGACCCGGGAATGTCCCGCTGGTTGCCCTGGAGGCGCTAAATCTGCCCGTAATCCGGTCAATTGGAAATTTTCTATCTTTCAGTGCCTGAATCCAGGTTAATTACCTTCCCCCGGTATTATTAATTAAATCTGTCAGCGTATTATGAGAAACATCGCAGTGTTGGGCTTGTTCATTCTTTGCCTTTCGGCGTGCGGGAACCCTGCATCCGAAGAACCTTCCGAAGAAGCGCTATTGGCCCGGGCCGAGAAAGAACGGGAGGCCGCACTCCAGGAGATCGAAGCGGCCAATCGGCTGATCACCGAATTAACGGCCAAAGGCGAGATAGAGCAGGCTTCCGCCTATTTTGCGGAAGATGTCGTTCAGCTCATCAGCGGACAGCCTCCGGTGAACAGCAGGGAAGAGTGGATCGCCGCGCAGCGCGCCATGGCAGCCATCGGGGAATGGGACCTGGAACTGGAAGTGCTGGATTTCGAATACCTGGGCGACCGTGCCGTGGAACGCGGCCACGGGGTGCAAACTTTCCAGGCGAACGCAGACAGCCCGATCCCCTCCATGCGCACGGAAGGGGACTACCTCGTATTATGGGTCAAAACTGATACCGGGTGGCAGATCAAATGGGATTACGTGGTGCTGCAGCCGCCACAACCGACGGAAGCAGAATAGGGGATTGTCTGATGCCCCGAATTTTTAAGAATCTCCGTCAGGAATCAGCTCTTCTGCTCCTTGTTGAAGTAGACCAGGTAATAATACATCTGCCGCTCCTCGTCCCAGCCTTTTTCCACGAATTTCTCGGCTGATTCCGGATTGATAAAATCCATTTTGATCTGGATGTTCGTATCCAGGCTGATCACGTTACGGATCTTTTTCCGGGTGTCGCTTACCGCCTTGTTGGCAATTTGGAACTGAGAGACGTCCTCCACGTGATACTTGGGACCCTTT
>JBNKHB010000164.1:0-6005 GCA_050290125.1 Robiginitalea sp. | reverse complement strand
AATGTTTCTCCGAACAACAACCGCTTCCGTCACCTGATCAAATCGGTTGCGGATTATTCGGTGGTTTCCCTCGCCGTATCCTATACGGCTTCGCGCGATCTGGCGATCATGAAGGACGAGAAGAAAAGACTGTCCGACGTATTGAACCGTCCGGTGAAATACGCGCGCCTGCGCTACAACCGCGTAAATATCCCGCAGTCCTACCGCAACCTTATCGAGGCGGAGTTCACCGAGGATTACAGCCTGGGTTATACCCATCGGATCGGTTTTCGCGCCAGTACGTGCACACCCTTCTTTTTTTACGACATTGCCCTGGAGACCCAGCAGCCCATACGGATTTTCCCTTTTGCCTTCCACGACTACTCCCTGTTGTCCTATCCGTCCAAACAGGCGCTTTGGGAGGCTTTGGACGGGTTGTACGCGAACGTCAAAAAGGTGAACGGGCATTTGCGATGCGTTTTTTCCAACGAATTACTCGGTGGGTACCAGACCAAGGGATGGTTAAAACTCTATGAAGAAGTCCTGCGCAGATACCATGCTTAATCAGCCCGTTACCGACATTTTCTTTGATCTGGACCATACGCTCTGGGATTTCGAGCGGAATTCCGCCTTAACCTACCGGAAGATCTTTGAGCTGCACGGGATGGAGCTGGACCTGGAAGTATTCCTGGGGATCTATGTGCCGGCAAACCTGCGATTCTGGAAAATGTACCGCGAGGGCCGGATCACCAAGCAGGCCCTGCGGCGGCGCAGGCTGCAGGAGGTCTTCGGGGAAATGGGGCTTCGGGTGGATACCGCTACTGTGGACCGGCTCGCCGATGCCTATATCGAATACCTGTCCACGCATACCCATTTGGTGCCCTATTCACGGGAGATCCTGGAATACCTGGGCGGCCGTTACCGACTTCATATCATTACCAACGGCTTTGAAGAGGTACAATTCAGAAAATTGAAGAACTCGGGAATTGCCTCCTTTTTTACCGAGGTCATCAATTCGGAACGCGCCGGCGTAAAGAAACCACATCCGGCCATATTCCGTTTGGCATTGCGCCTTGCCGGCGCGCAGCCAGGTAACTGCGTTATGATCGGGGACAATCTGGAGGCCGATATCCTCGGCGCGCGCGCTGTGGGCCTTCAAACGCTGCATTACAACGTACATAATGACCCGGCGCACGAAAACGGACCCGTTATTACCCATTTGAGGGAAATAAAATCCTATTTATAGAGTTATTAGGAGGGAATACCGGCGGTACTGCGGAAGTAGTTCCAAGGGGCCGTCGAGCCGACAATTCTATGAAAAAGATCGTTTCCGCTTTTCTGGTCGTCCTGCTATTGGGCATGGGTTCCTGTGCCGAGCGGCAGGATTTTGACCAGGCCGACGACATTACTCCCACGCCCACGCTTGAGGCCAGTATGCTCTATATCGAAACTCCGGAGCGCATTATCAACCAGCTGACAGGCGTAAGTTTTGTACAGCAAACCTTTAATTTTGATGCCTTTGCGGAGGATTTCGTGGCCGAACATATCCTGGAGGGTGTGATCACCTACGAAATGGAGAATACCACCAGTAAACCGCTGGAAGTCATTGTAGAGTTCCTGGACGAAAACGATATGGTACTGGATACGGAAACCTTTATTATGGATCCGGCACCTACGGCCATAATCCACCGTGAGATCGCTTACGGGCCGGGTGGCCGAAGCATTGATATCATAAGAAATACCTCGGCCATACGGGTGAGCGCATCCAATCTGGGCGATACCAGCAGCACTTCGAGTCTGCCTAACCCCATGGTAATCTTCCGCTCCAGCGCTGCATTCATGATGGCCTTGCGATGAGAAAGGCAGTTTCTTTCTTGTTACTCTGGTGGTTCGGAGTGGGCATTGCCTTATCCCAGAACAAGCAATTGCTGTACGATTTTACTGAGATACCCCAGTCCCTGATGGTGAATCCCGGGGCACAGACCGGCCTGGACTGGTATGCGGGCCTCCCCTTGCTTTCCGGAAATTCCATCCACGCCGGGACCAGCGGAATTACGGTCCACGACCTTTTTGCGGACGATGGCCTGGATATCAACGATAAAGTTCGGGACAGGGCGGTCTACGGTATGTCCCCCAGGGATGAATTCAGCGGCACCTACCAGGTGGAACTGCTCAGCGGTGGTTTCAGAGGCAGGAACCACCCCGAAAATTTTTATTCCTTCGGTATCTACCACGAAGGGGACGCCATCAGTTATTGGTTCGGGGATCTGGCCGTACTGGCCTGGGAGGGCAATGCGGACCAGCTTGGCCGCCGCTTTAGCCTGCAACACCTCAAGACGCGAGGCGAGGTCCTGAACGTATTCCACTTTGGCATCAACCGCCAGTTGAGAAACGGCTGGACGGTCGGCGCCAGGGCTAAATTGTACTCGGGGATCTTCCAATTCCAGAGCACGCATAACCAGGGCTATTTCGTGACCAATGAAGGGGTGAACAATTTAATCGCCAATACCCTGGTGGCGGATATGGCATTGCAGAGTTCAGGCCTGGAGGGTGCCAGAAGCATTCTGAGCGACGATGCCGGAGATGAGGCTAACCGCTTGAGGCGCCATCTGATGTCCCGCGGCTTTTTTGGCGGTGACCTTGGACTGGGCGTTGACCTGGGTTTTACCTATGAGCTCACCGACCAATGGGTGCTTACCGGGAGCTTACTCGATCTCGGTTTTATGGTGTACAGTTCGGACGTGCGGAATTTTACCCTGGACGGGAGGGCTACCGTGGAAGGGGTGGAGGTTATCCTACCCGAAGCCCTTGCCGATCCCAACCGGGATTTCTGGCAGGACCTGGTGGACGAGATCGAAGCGCTGATCCCGTTTGAGGAGAATTCCGATACCTATATAGACCTGAGGCCTACCAAATTGAATGCCTCCCTGCGCTATAACTGGGGGGAAGGCAGCGGTGGCGGCAGCGCCAGCTCCTCCTGCGACTGCGATTATCGCACAGGCGGAGGTGGTGGTCAACCGGCTAACCCAAGGGGTTACCGAAACAGCGTAGGGGCCCAATTATACGCCATCAACCGGCCACGGGGCCCGCAAAGCGCACTTACGGCCTTTTACCAGCACCGTTTCGGGAATATACTTGCCATGAAAGCTACCTATACGGTGGATAAATTTACCAGGACCAACATCGGCTTGGGGATGAACCTGCAGGCCGGCCCGGTACAATTTTACGTCCTGGCCGACAATTTACTGGGGTACCGGAACATCCCGGACAGCCACTACCAATCTTTTCAGTTCGGCCTAAATATCCTATCTTGGGAGGATAACTGAATTGACTACTCATGATTCTCAGGATCGGCGCCATGCTGGCGCTATTGCTCTTTATATCGCCTGTAAGCGCACAACTCAACGCCTACAAGTATATTGTCGTCCCCAAGCAGTTTGAGGCCTTTAACCGGCCCAATCAGCATCAGACCAGCACCATGGTCAAGTACTTTCTCACCGAGAAGGGTTTGCCTGCCGTCTGGAATGACGCCCGCCCGTCCGATCTGGTCGCAGAACCCTGCCAGGGACTGATGGCACGCCTGGTGGACGATTCCAATATGCTGGTCACCAAGGTCAGGATTCGCTTTGTGGATTGCGGGGAGGCCGTGATCTATGAAACCGCGGAAGGCCGAAGCAAACTCAAGGAATACAAAGAAGCCTACCGGGAGGCCATCGAGGAATCGATGCAGTCGCTCAACGGGATGAATTATTCCTATCAGCCGCCGGAAAAGGCGCCTGAGACAACCATGAATACAGCGGAGACAAAGGTTGCCGCAACTCCGGAAGTTCAGTCTCCGCCGGTCCGGGTGGAACCGACCGTAACAGAAGCCGAGGAGACCGCTGAGGTCGTCTCGGACCCGCCCGCGGCCGTTAGCCGGGATATGCAGCAGACATCGTCCGCCGAAGACGACCTGCTGTATGCACAGGAAACCGAAGACGGTTACCAGTTGGTGGACGGCAAACCTTCGGTAAGGCTGCAGCTTCTCAAGACCTCCAGGCCCGACACGTATATCGCCTTGTCAAACGGACAACCCATGGGTTCGGTATTCAAGGAAGGGACGGGATGGATACACGAATATTACCAGGACGGCAAATTGGTACGCCAGGCGCTGAATATCCGCTTCTACTGATCGTATTTCCCCTTCCAGCGTTTTTTTAGGAATTCAGCGATCTGAACCTCCCGGTTATTCTCCCCGGGGCGATAAAATGCCGTCCCAGACAGGGCTTCGGGCAAAAATTCCATCGGTGCGAAATTCCCGGGGAAATCGTGGGCATAGGCATATTGTTCGCCATAGCCCAGATCTTTCATGAGCTTTGTGGGCGCATTGCGCAGCGGCAGGGGAACCGGCAGGTCCCCGGAGTTTGCAACGGCTTGTTGCGCCTCTTTAATAGCAGCATAACTGCTGTTGCTTTTAGGGGAAGTGGCCAGATATACGGCGCACTGACTTAGGATGATGCGGGCCTCGGGGTACCCGATTACCTGCACCGCCTGAAAAGTGGCATTCGCAATGACCAGGGCGGTGGGATTGGCAAGACCGATATCCTCCGATGCCGATATGATCAGGCGGCGGGCGATGAACTTGACGTCCTCGCCGCCTTCCACCATGCGCGCCAACCAGTATACGGCCGCATTGGGATCGCTGCCCCGGATGGACTTGATAAAGGCCGAAATGATATCGTAATGCTGTTCTCCGGTCTTGTCGTACCGCGCTGGTTGCTGCTGGACCAATTCGGTTACCCGGGCGTCCGTGATGCGTACCGGCTCGGATTCCGCTGCCGCTACCACCAATTCAAAGATGTTGAGGAGTTTGCGCCCGTCGCCTCCGCTGAGCCTGAGGAGTGCCGAGGTTTCTTTCAACTCGATCTTTTTGGATTGCAGCCAGGGGTCGGTCTTCATCGCACGATTAAGGAGCTCCAGAAGATCTTCTTTTCCGAAGGATTCCAGGGTATAGACCTGGCACCTGGACAGCAGGGCGGGGATTACCTCAAAACTGGGGTTTTCCGTGGTGGCACCAATTAACGTAACCCAGCCTTTTTCAACCGCACCCAGCAGCGAATCCTGCTGTGATTTGCTAAAGCGGTGGATCTCGTCGATGAACAAGATGGGGTTACGGGTGGTAAAGAGCCCGCCGGACTGCCGCGCTTTGTCGATAACCTCCCGTACGTCCTTTACACCGCTGTTAATGGCGGAAAGCGTATAGAACGGCCTGCCGCTTGTTTCGGCTATAATCTGCGCCAGGGTGGTCTTACCGGTGCCCGGGGGACCCCAGAAGATCAGCGATGGGATGGTCCCTGTGGCAATTTGACGGGTGAGCGCGCCGTCCGGCCCAACCAGGTGACCCTGACTGATGAATTCCTCAAGCGACTTTGGCCGTACGCGTTCTGCCAGCGGTTCATTCATGGCATAAAAATAGTACAATTACTCCTAGGCCGGCAGCGTTAGCAATAAGGATCAAAGAACAGGGAAACTACTAACTTGCGAATATGAATGAGGAACGAGGCTTTCGGTTTACCACCGGGGTACTTCTTGTACCCATGGCCCTGGTATTGGCCATCTGGTCCGTTTATTTGCTCGAATTGCGGATGGGGGTGAACTTCAACTCCCTGGGTATTTACCCCAGGTCGCTCAGCGGCCTAAAGGGAATTTTCCTGGGTCCCTGGATACACGGCTCCCTAAGCCATCTTTACAACAACACACTGCCGCTGGTGATCCTCAGCGCAGCCCTTTTTTACTTCTACAGGACGATCGCCTGGAAAACGCTCATATGGGGCTTATTGCTCACCGGGCTCCTCACATGGCTTATCGGCAGGCCTTCCTTTCATATCGGGGCCAGCGGACTTATTTACGTTATGGCCAGTTTTATCTTCTTCAAGGGGATTTTCTCCAGGCATTACCGCCTTACGGCGCTCTCGTTATTTGTTGTCTTTATATATGGGGGAATGCTGTGGTACCTCTTTCCGGTCCGGGACGGGATATCCTGGGAA
>JBNKHB010000163.1:0-6049 GCA_050290125.1 Robiginitalea sp. | reverse complement strand
GCAGATTTCAATACCCGAGGGCAGGGCTTTTTCCTCGAACCGGGCCCCGGTTACTTTTTCTAGCCCCCGGATCTTATGTTGTTCCGACCGTGTTAGCAGGACCATGGAAACCCCTGATTTCCCGGCGCGTCCGGTGCGCCCGCTCCGGTGGGTATAGGTCTCCGTTTCGTCGGGCAATTGGTAGTGGATCACATGGCTGATATTCTCCACGTCGATGCCCCTGGCGGCAACATCCGTTGCCACCAACAATTGCAGCTGCCCCTTCCGGAAGGAGGTCATAACCAGGTCCCTTTGTTGCTGGCTCAGGTCGCCGTGCAACGCTCCTGCGATATACCCGTCCTCGATCAGTTTTTCGGCGATCTTCTGGGTGTCCCGTTTGGTGCGGCAGAAAATCACAGAGAACAATCCGGGATTGGCGTCGACCAGCCGGCGGAGCGCGGTGTAGCGGTCCCGGCCCGGCACGCGGTAATATTCGTGGCGTATGGCAGCTGCGGCCTTATTGCGGGCCCCAACGGTGATCTCCAGCGGGTGATGCATAAAATCGCGGGAGATGCGGGCTACGGCTTCCGGCATGGTTGCGGAGAAAAGCCAGGTGGATTTATCCCCGGGGCTGTGAGAGAGTATGTCCACCAGGTCGTCGTAAAACCCCATGTTCAGCATCTCATCCGCCTCGTCCAGCACGCAGTATTCAATCCCGGAAATATCCGCCAGGCCCCGGGAGATCATATCTTTCATCCGCCCAGGCGTAGCTACGATGATCTGTGCACCGGATTTCAGCGATTTGGCCTGCCCCTGTATGGAAGCGCCGCCATAAACCGCTACAACGGACAAACCCTTGAGGAATTTGGCATAAGACTGCAACTCCGATGTTATCTGCAGGCAGAGTTCCCGGGTAGGGGCCAGGATCAAACCCTGGGTGCGCCGGTTGGTCACCTCTATTTTTTCCAGTAGCGGTAAACCGAATGCAGCGGTTTTACCGGTCCCGGTCTGGGCAAGGGCGATCAAATCGGTTTCCTCGCCGAGTAATTGGGGGATGGCTTTGTATTGGATGTCGGTTGGGGATTCAAAGCCCAGTGCTTCTACGGCTTGCAGCAGCGGCTGGCTAAGACCCAATTCCGGGAATGTTGGCATGGCCTGTGGATTAGTACAAACGCAAATAATAGCTGGGGGTGCGCCATCGGCATCCTTATGCCGGTACTCCCGGGATTACAGGCGGTTGAAATTCGGCTGCAAAGGTATTCTTAATAATTGGTTTTCAAGCGATATGGCCCCTTTAATTTTGGGTGGGGACAGCGGCTGGATCCCAATCCGGATCCGGCTACGCCTGTTCAGCCCTGCTGTTCCCTGAGGTAGGCATAGAGCGCACGAAAGGCCTTCCCCCGGTGTCCGATCCGGTTCTTTTCCTCCAGGGGCATCTCCGCGAAGCTCAGCGTACTGTCTGCTGGCAGGAATACCGGGTCATAGCCGAAACCTCCGCCGCCCCTCGGTTCCTCCAGGATTTCCCCGTCCACGACGCCTTCAAAAAACCGGCAGTCTTCCCCTTCCGTCAGGGCGATAACGGTTCGAAAACGCGCCCGTCGGCTATCGACACCGGCAAGTTCTCGAAGTAGCTTGGCCACATTGTCGGCGGCCCGGCCCGCTTCTCCCGCATAGCGCGCGGAATAGACTCCCGGTGCGCCCCCCAGGGCTTCCACTTCCAGTCCGGTATCATCGGCAAAACAGTCAAGGCCATATCGGTCGCGGACGTATTGGGCCTTCAGTCGGGCATTGCCTTCCAGGGTTAATGCGGTTTCCGGGATGGCCTCCGTGCATCCGATCGATTCCAGGGAACGAAGGCGAATGCCGGGGGGAAGCATGTTGCTCACTTCCTCGAATTTATGGGCGTTATGGGTGGCAAAAACCAGTTCTTTCACAATCGGGTGGCAAGGGTTAGACGGCAAAACCAAAAGTAGTATTTTTAGCCGACGCCGTTATGAAAGCACTCGAACGTAAATTACCTCCGGCCCTGGTATTTCTGCTCTTTGGCGGGGCGATGTACCTGTTGGACCGCTGGTTGCCGGTAGGGGAGTTCGATTTCTTCGGTCGCCGGGAAGTAATCTGGGGACTCACCGTTCTGGGGATTGTTTTAGGGACAACGGGCGTACTGCAATTCCTGGTGAAGCGCACCACAGTAGACCCCATGCATCCGGAGAAGGTCAGCAAGTTGGTGACACGCGGCTTATACCAGTATAGCAGGAACCCCATGTACCTGGGGCTGCTGTTATTCCTTCTGGCTTGGGGGCTGGCGCTCGGAAATGCCTTCAATACATTGACGGCGGCGGGATTTGTGGCCTACATGAACCGCTTCCAGATCCGCCCGGAGGAACGCGTCCTGGAGGCGCGCTTTGGTTCCGAATACCGACAGTATTGCAAATTGGTTCGCCGATGGTTTTGATAAGGCTTCTATATAATAAATCAAAATATTAGCGTTATAACTAATAATATGTTATATTAGCTAATAAATTAATAAATGGTCGCCGTCTTAACCGCAGATATCGTGAACTCCGCCAGAACCCCGGCCGGCCGGTGGCTGGAACCCTTGAAGGCTTATCTGAACACCCGGGGATCCAGTCCGGAGGATTGGGAGATCTATCGCGGGGATGAAATGCAGTTAAGGCTGGCCCCGCAATCGGCCCTGAGTTGCGCGGTCCGCCTGAAGGCGCTCCTGAAAAGCATGCCCGATTCCCTGGACATCCGGATCGGGATTGGGTTGGGGGAGGAAGACTACCGCGCCGAACGCGTCAGCGAATCCAACGGGACCGCGTTCCGGAATTCCGGTCGCAGTTTCGAGGCGCTGGGGAACGATAAGATTCGGATGTGCCTGACCAGCGGGAACCCGGGGGCAGATCGGGCGATGAACCTGATACTGAAGCTGGCGCTGAACATCATGGACGGTTGGTCCAGGCTGTCTGCGGAATCGGTTATCCAGGCACTGGACCGTCCGGATGCGCCCCAGGAAGCACTGGCCCGGGAATTGGGGATCCGCCAGTCGGCCTTCAGCCAACGGCTCGCGCGCGCCAGGTATGACCTGATCCAGGACCTGCTGGCCTATTATGAACAAGTATATCTGCAACAACTCTGATGCTATTCGCCAAACTCCTGCTCGCCCACCTGATCGGTGATTTTTTGCTCCAGCCCAAACGGGCCCTGGTGCACAAACAAACGCACCGGGCCGCCTCCTGGTTCCTGTACCTGCACGCCGCCGTCCATTTTGGGCTTACGCTGCTCCTGGTGTGGGACATGAGTTTCTGGAAGATGGCAGCCATCATCGCCGTTTCCCACTTGTTAATCGACCTCGCGAAATTGTATACCCGGAGCTGGTTTGCGAACGACCGGATCCCTTTTCTCCTGGATCAGCTGGCACACCTGGCGGTGCTATTCGCTGTGGTGACCTATCCCGAAACCGCTGCCGCGGTTACGCGCATCCTGGGCAATGCGGACTGGCCGTTACTGGCGGGGCTTTTCTTTGTGACGTTTCCGGCCGCTATCATCAACGCCAAATTGCTGGAAGGGCTTTCCGACCAGATCCAATTGGATCACACTTCGCTGCCGGGGGCAGGGATGATGATCGGCATCCTGGAACGGTTGCTGGTCTTTCTGTTCATCCTGCTGGACCGCTGGGAGGCCATCGGCCTGCTGATTGCCGCCAAATCGGTCTTCCGTTTTAATGACCTGAAGGAAAGCAACAACCGCAAGTGGACCGAATATATCCTGATCGGGACGCTGCTGAGTTTTGGTATGGCCATGGCGGCGGGCCTCGCGGTGGGTTGGTAAGTCGTTTCATCACCGCCCGAAAACCGGAATGGGAAAGTAGCCCGCCTTTATATTCTTAACATTGCGGCTGGGCTTTGTAGCATTCATTCTAAATTAAAGCAAGGCCTTCCGCAACGTGTCAATTCTCACTATCTTCACGGCCTGAAATTAAGTGCCGAAGTGAGCCGTAAGTTCGTTTTCGATTTTGACAGTACGCTGACCCGTGTGGAAGCCCTGGACGTGTTGGCAGAGATTACCCTTGGGGACCGGTCGGACCGGGACCAGATCATCCGCGAGATACAGCAGATCACCAATCTGGGGATCGACGGGGACATCTCGTTTACCGAGTCGCTGGAGCGGCGGATCCGCCTGCTGGGAGCGCACAAGGATGACCTGAAAGGGCTGATTGAGCAATTGCGCGAGAAGATCTCCAAGTCCATCGCCTCCAACAAGGAATTTTTTGAGGAGTATGCCGAGGACATTTATGTGATCTCCTGCGGTTTCAAGGAATTTATCGATCCCATCGTTGCCGGCTACAACATCCCCTCGGAACGGGTCTTTGCCAATACCTTTGAATTTGACGATTCCGGCAATATCGTAGGGTTTGACAAGGAGAACGTCCTGGCCACCCACAACGGCAAGATCGAATGCCTGAGGGCGCTGGACCTGGAAGGCGAAGTGCAGGTAATCGGCGACGGGTACAGCGATTACGTCATGCGCGAAGCCGGCATTGCTCACAAATTCTTTGCCTACACCGAGAACGTACACCGCGACAAAGCGGCCCGCAACGCGGACCATATCGCGCCCAATCTGGATGAATTCTTATTTGTAAACGATTTGCCACGCAACCTTTCCTACCCAAAGAACCGCATAAAGATCCTGCTGCTGGAAAATGTGCACCCGGCTGCCTTTGAGAACCTGTCGGAAGACGGCTTCTCCGTAGAACTGATCAAAACCAGCCTCTCCGAGGAGGAACTCATAGAGCGTATCAAGGGCGTGCACGTACTGGGGATCCGCTCCAAAACGCAGGTGACCCAGAAAGTACTGGACGCCGCCAACAAACTGCTCGTGGTCGGCGCCTTTTGTATCGGAACCACCCAGATTGAGCTGGAATACGCCCGTAAGAAAGGGGTGGTGGTGTTCAACGCGCCTTATAGCAATACCCGTTCGGTGGTGGAACTGGCCATCGGGGAGATCATTATGCTGATGCGGAGCATTTTTCCGCGCAGCACCGAACTGCATAACGGGGAATGGAATAAAACGGCGGCCAATTCCAGGGAGATCCGGGGGAAGAACCTGGGGATCGTCGGATATGGCAATATCGGGAAGCAGCTGTCCGTACTGGCAGAGGCCATGGGCATGCGCGTCTACTACTACGATGTGAACGAGCAATTGGCCCTGGGCAATGCGGTCAAATGCGATACCCTGGAAGACCTGCTCAGCGTATCCGACGTGGTGACCCTGCATGTGGACGACAACCCGGCCAACAAGAATTTTATCGGGGAACGGGAACTGGCCCAGATGCGCCCCGGCGCTTATCTGATCAACCTCTCCCGTGGTTTTGTGGTGGATATCCCGGCCTTAACGGCTGCGTTGGACAGCGGGAAACTGGCTGGGGCCGCCGTGGACGTTTATCCCGAGGAACCCCGGAGCAACGGGCCTTTTGACACCTCGCTTAAGGGTCATGCCAACGTGATCCTTACCCCGCACATCGGCGGCAGCACCGAGGAGGCCCAGCGCGACATCGCCGATTTTGTCCCGAATAAGATCATGGACTACATCAATGCGGGGAATACCGTGGATGCGGTGAATTTCCCGAACATACGCCTCCCGAAGCAGCAGAACGCGCACCGCTTCCTGCACATCCACAAGAACGTCCCGGGGATCATGGCCCATATCAACCAGGTACTGGCATCCTTTGATATGAACATCATCGGACAGTACCTTTCCACGGACCCGGAAGTGGGTTACGTGATTACGGACCTGGATAAGGAATACAACAAGGAAGTGATCAAGGCGCTCAAGTCCATCGAGCATACCATCAAGTTCCGGGTACTCTACTGATCCTTCCGACCGATCCGCCAAAAGAGGGGATGCCTGCCCTGGATCGGAGCAGCCTCGCTCCAGCGTTCCGGGAGTTGGCGCAACAGCGCCGGGACCGGATCCGGGTGATCCTTCATGTAAGCCTGGGTAGCCGACCAGGAATACAGGTAACCGGCCAGTTCATCCCGGTTAACCAGACGCTCCACAGAGTAGC
>JBNKHB010000162.1:0-6051 GCA_050290125.1 Robiginitalea sp. | reverse complement strand
CGGAAGCCGGTGGTTTTTTAGTAATTTTTAGTCAAAATGCTACCCGAGATGAGAAGATTGATACCCCTGGCCTGCCTGTTGGTCATCGCTGCCTGGTACGGCTGTTCTTCCCAGCGATCGCTGGACATCAATTCCCAGGAACAGGAAGTCTTCAGTCAGACCGAGGCCGACAGCGTCCGCATTGCCAACGAAGCGACCCAATACGAGATCATTATCATCGAACCCGGATTTTACACCTGGCTGAACACGTTCGCCAGGCCCGAAGGGTATTATTCGCAAAGCTTTATGGAGAATCGTAATGCCATCTTCGTGATGAACTGGAATCAGCGTGTCATAGGAGGCGAACGCTACGATCCCTTCCTGTATGAGTTGCAGATCAACTACGATCCCATGGTGGATTACGGGTACGAAGTGAATTACAAACTATACAACTACTTCATTTACTTCCAGCGCAAATTCAATCAGCGGTTGGGACCATGGGTCCCACGCCTATAAATCCCTATCTTTGGGCCCTTCCAAGCCTAGGCAATGAAAAAACTCAAGGAACGCTGGGGGATTACCTCCAATTTTCAAGTTGTTGTTATTTGTGTCGTATTTGCGATTACCGGTTCGGCATCCGTTTGGGTGGCCAAACCTTTTTTGCAATGGATCGGATTGGATTCGCTGCGCAATCTGGAGCAATGGTGGGGGCCCTGGGTGTACTGGACCCTCAGGATATTGCTGATCTTCCCGTTCTATCAGGTACTGCTCGTATTTTTTGGTTGGGTGTTCGGCCAGTTCCGTTTCTTCTGGAATTTTGAGAAGAAGATGCTGGTGCGCCTTGGACTGGGGTTCCTGTTCCGCTGAATTTGGAATTCCTTAACAAATCCTGAAGGTTTATTTTGGTTATTTTGCGACAAACCCGGGCATGCTCAGAACCCTAAGTACTTTCTGGTTACTTCTTTTCATGGCGCTTCCGACCGCCGTGAAAACCTACCATGCACTCTATGGGCACACGGAGATCGTCTGTCATTCGGACATCCCCAACCATATCCATTCCGCCGAGTTTGATTGTTCCTTCCATTCCTTCCATTTTTCAGTGCCGCTTCACGCGCAACCGCTGGTATGGACCTTAGACGTTCCGGAGCAGTTTTGGAAGCAGGCATATCCCGAACTGTGGGGGTTTCACCAGAGCGTTAAGATATTCTATGGCCTGAGGGCCCCTCCTGTATAGCTTTTTCTTCCGACCCTTCTGTGCGAAAGAGCGCTCAGAGGATTCTCTATCCCTTAACTTTTGAAAGCTATACTATGAGATTATTTCTATTCATATTTCTCTGCCTGGCCGGGCAGGGGCTCCTCGCACAACATGCCCTGACAGGTCGGGTACTCGAGGAATCTACCGGGGAACCCCTGGAACAGGCCAATGTTTACTTTCCACAATTGCAAAACGGTACGGTTACGGATGCCAGTGGGCGTTTTCAACTTGTCAACCTACCGGAAGGCAACTATAAACTGGTGGTCTCACTGCTGGGTTATGCCTCTCAGACCTTGAACGTCACGGTTGAATCCGGGATGGCTCCACTGGATATTTCACTGGAAGCCAGTGTCATAGAAATGGAGGAAGTGATTGTGTCCACCCCTTTCCACAAACTCCAACGGGAAAATGTCATGAAAGTGGAGCAGGCTCCGATGCGGGAACTCAAGCGGACCGGTGCCCCTACCCTCGCAGAGGGTATCAGGCAAATAGCCGGAGTGGAAACCGTATCCACCGGAGCCGGGATCGGCAAACCGGTAATCCGGGGGCTCAGCTCCAACCGGGTACTCGTTTACACGCAAGGCGTACGACTGGAGAACCAGCAATTCGGTGATGAGCATGGCCTGGGCATCAGCGATGCCGGTATTGAAAGCGTTGAGGTGATCAAAGGGCCCGCCTCCCTTTTGTATGGGTCAGATGCCCTTGGTGGGGTCCTTTACCTGAATCCAGAGCGATACGCCCCGGCCGGCGAAACGCAGGCGGATATTGGTTTGCGTTACCTTTCGGGGACCCTGGGTTACCTCGGGCAGGCAGGAGCCGGTGTCTCCGGGGAAAAATGGAAATTCCTGGCACGGCTCGCGGGCGCTTCCCATGCAGATTATAAAGATGGAGCCGACACCAGAGTTACCAATTCCCGCTTTGGCGAATGGGATTTTAAGAGCGGTGTCTCCTATGGTTCCGGCCGTTTCAAGAACGACCTGAGATACAATTTCAATCGCACCAAACCAGGTATACCCGAAGAGATCGGCCTGCAGGATCGGGAGCGCAGCCCACTGCTTCCCTACCAGGACCTGCGCACGCATATCCTGAGCAACAGCACGGAATGGTTCCTGCCTGCATCCAGCTTTAAGTTGGTACTGGGATACCTGAAGAATGACCGCCTGGAGTATGAAGAGCATCACGAAGAGGAGGAAGTACCAGGCGCACCTGAAGAGGAAGAAGAAGGCCCGGCGCTCGATATGGCCCTGACCACCTTTAATTACAACCTGCAATATCAATTTGCCCTGGCCGACAAAAAACTGGAGACCATCCTGGGCATACAGGGCATGTGGCAGGAAAACCAAAATGCAGGGGAAGAGATCCTTATTCCGGATGCCGTAACCGCAGATATCGGGCTTATGGCCACCTCTCACCTGCATTTTGAAAAGAGCGACCTGCAACTGGGGCTTCGCTGGGACCGGCGCAACATTGACAGCGACCCATTCGGGAATCCCGGAGATCCGGAGAGCGTTGCAGCCCTGGATCGTAGTTTCAACAGTTTTAACGTCGCGGCTGGCTACAGGCTGGACCTGGGCAGCAAAGTCATCGGACGGCTAAATATCGCTTCGGGTTTCCGCGCCCCGAACCTTTCGGAATTGCTTTCCAACGGTACACACTCCGGCGCTAACCGGTTTGAGATCGGAAATCCGGACCTCGGTAATGAGAAGAACCTTCAAACCGATGTTTCGCTGGAATATCGGGGGGAGCATTTTGAATTGGGCGTAAACGGCTTTTACAATTCCATAAGCGATTTCATCTTTATTGCCCCCACCGGGGATTTCAACGGAGAAGACCCGGTATATCAGTATCAGCAGCAGGATGCGAATTTGTATGGGGGTGAAGCGGCCCTGCACCTGCATCCCCATCCGCTGGATTGGCTGCACCTGCAAAGCAATCTGGCCATGGTGTTCGGCACCCTGGATTCCGGGGACTACCTGCCGCTTATCCCTCCCGTAAACTGGCGGAACACGTTGCGGGTGGAATGGGGTTCACTCGGTAGGTCAGTACGGGAGGGCTATGCTTTCTTTGGTTTGGAAACGCATTTCCGGCAAGGCCGGGCCGGTGCATTCGAGACCGAAACCCCGGCCTATAACCTGGTCCATGCAGGATTTGGAGGGCAGACCGACATTCTGGGCAAGGAACTGCAGGTTCGGGTTGCAGCCAACAACCTGTTCAATACGGAATATACGGCGCATTTGTCACGGCTTAAGCCGGACGGTATACTCAATATCGGGCGGAATATCAGCGTGGGACTAACCTTGGTGCTATAACGCACCGATCTAATCTTTGGATTTGCGGATCAGATACGTATAGATCCACATCAGGGTGAAGGTGGGGATGAAGTCGGTGCCGGGCAGGATCTCTTCTGCAAAAGCGATAAACCCGGCGGCTCTCCCTGCCTGACCTTTATACATCTGGGTCATGAGCCAACCGGCCACGGGAGCCCAGATCAGGTCCAGCGCCGGGCCTAGCCCCGGTATGGCCATCGAAGCCATCCCCAGACCATCAAAAAGCAGTCCCAGCAGGAGTTTCCGGTATTTTCCTTCGAATACGCTCATAGGGGAAAGATACGCATAACTGGGGTTAGGAAAGATCCGAACTGATCAATTTGAGGAACTCATTCCGGGTCTCGATCTTCTCAAACTGGCCGCGGAAACCGGAGGTAGTGGTCACCGAATTTTGTTTCTGTACCCCGCGCATCATCATGCACATGTGGGCCGCTTCAATCACCACGGCCACCCCTTTAGGTTTGAGTGTGTTGTTGATGCACTCCAGGATGTCGTCGGTGAGCCGTTCCTGGACTTGTAACCGACGCGCGAATACGTCCACTACCCTGGGGATCTTGCTGAGTCCCACGATATGTCCATCCGGGATATAGGCTACGTGCGCCTTCCCGAAGAAAGGGAGCATATGGTGTTCGCAAAGCGAATAGAATTCGATATCCTTAATGATGACCATTTCGCTATACGACTCCTTGAACATGGCACTCTTAAGGATATTCACCGCGTTCTGGCGGTACCCCTGGGTAAGGAACATCATGGCCTTGGCGGCGCGTTCCGGAGTCTTCATCAGGCCGTCGCGGTCCACGTCCTCTCCGATCTCATCCAGCACGCTGGCATAGTGAGCCCTTAGCTCTTCAGTAACCTCAATATTGTATTCCTCCAGATAGCGATAAGGTGACATAGCCGCAAGTTTTGCTTAAAGATGCTAAAAATTGCCGAATCCCGGAACCTGTATTTGCAATGTGATCGCGTTTGGGCCAAATGGCTTTGTTTTGGTGAATTCTGCCCGAATGTTTACTTTCAGCCCTCCAATCGGCAACTATGATCCGGGCCAGCAACATTCACAAATTTTACGGGGAATTGGAAGTGCTTAAAGGGGTTGACCTGCATATCCAAAAAGGAGAAGTCGTTTCCATTGTTGGCGCTTCTGGCGCTGGCAAGACCACGCTGCTCCAAATCCTGGGTACCCTGGACGCGCCTGCGCCCTCGACCGGCACCCATATTGAGGTGGACGGCCAGGACGTGGTAAAGATGAGCGACAGGCAACTGGCGCGTTTCCGCAACCGCCATATCGGCTTTATCTTTCAGTTTCACCAGTTGCTACCTGAATTCTCGGCACTGGAAAACGTTTGTATCCCGGCCTTTATCCGGGACACCCCCCGCGCCGAGGCCGAGGAGCAGGCGAGGGAATTGATGGAATTCCTGGGCTTGGGCCACCGCCTGCACCACAAACCGTCCGAATTGTCCGGGGGGGAACAACAGCGGGTTGCCGTAGCCCGGGCACTTATCAATAAACCGGCCGTTGTACTGGCGGACGAACCCAGCGGAAACCTGGATTCCGCAAGCGCCGACCGGCTCCACCACCTTTTCTTCAAATTGAGGGATACCTACGGGCAAACCTTTGTTATTGTTACCCATAACGAGGAACTGGCCGATATGGCCGACCGAAAGCTCACCATGGTAGATGGACAAATCGTGATTTAGGATGGATTCGGGAGAGCTGAAGGCCTTTCTGGACCAGAAGGCGGCTCAATATCAATGCGCCGAATTCCTGGAATCCGACCCTGTACAAATACCACATCTTTTCAGCCGGAAAGAAGACATCGAGATCTCCGGCTTTTTAACAGCGGCAATTGCCTGGGGCAATCGAAAGTCGATCCTGGCCAGCGCCACACGAATGATGGACCTCACGGACCGGGCGCCCCATGACTTTGTAATGCATGCCGGGCCTGCGGAACTGGCAAAGCTTCAAACCTTTGTTCACCGCACCTTTCAGGGTACGGACCTACAATGTTTTACCCTTGGGCTGCGGCATCTGTATGAGGCACATGACGGACTCGAAGGGGTTTTTACCCAATACGCAGAGCCGCATAGCCTGCAAACCGCAATCAGCAAGGTTGGCGTACATTTCTTTGAGATTCCCCATCCGCAGCGCAGCCGCAAACACTTTGCGGATCCCGGCCGCGGCTCAGCGGCAAAGCGGATCAATATGTTCCTTCGCTGGATGGTCCGTCCCTCTACCGGGGGCGTTGATTTCGGTTTATGGAAAGGTATCCGCCCTTCTCAGCTCTCCTGTCCTCTGGATGTGCACAGCGGGAAGGTGGCGCGCTCGCTGGGACTCTTGCAGCGCAAACAAAACGATGCCAGGGCGGTTTCCGAACTGGACAGCAGCCTCCGGGAATTGGATCCGGAGGACCCGGTTAAATACGACTTTGCATTATTCGGCCTCGGTGTCTTCGAAGACTTTCAATGATGCTTGCTAAAAAATCCGCGGAG
>JBNKHB010000161.1:0-6088 GCA_050290125.1 Robiginitalea sp. | reverse complement strand
GCCGGAGCATATCCGGGCGATCGCCGACCTGGCATCGCAATACGCGCCGCGACCCGTCAGTCCCGAACCCGCAATCCCCGGCAATGCGCGATAGCATTCCTGAAGTAAGCGATAGATCTGTGCAAACACCCGAACCCAGATATTTGAAACTCTCCGGCCTGGAACCCCTGGTCATCACCCCCCAGAGCAATTTTGTAAATGTGGGGGAGCGCACCAATGTGGCCGGGTCACGCCGCTTCCTGCGCCTGGTCAAGGAAGGCAATTTTGAGGAGGCGCTGGAAATAGCACGCGAGCAGGTAGAGGGCGGGGCGCAAATCATCGACGTCAACATGGACGACGGCCTGATCGATGGGGTCAGCGCCATGGTTACCTTCCTGAACCTGCTGATGGCCGAGCCGGACATCGCCCGGGTGCCCGTCATGATCGACAGCTCCAAATGGGAGATCATCGAGGCGGGGTTGCAGGTGGTACAGGGCAAATGCGTGGTAAATTCAATAAGCCTTAAGGAAGGCGAAGCGGTCTTCCTGGAACAGGCCAGGAAGATCCGGCTGTACGGGGCCGCCGTCATCGTCATGGCATTTGACGAAACCGGGCAGGCCGACAATTACGAACGCCGCATAGCCATCGCCAAGCGTTCCTATGAGTTGCTGACCCAGAAGGCGGGCTTCCCGCCGGAGGACATCATTTTTGACCTGAATGTCTTTCCCGTGGCGACAGGCATGGAGGAGCATCGCCGCAATGCGGTGGATTTTATCGAGGCGACGCGATGGGTGCGCAACAACCTCCCGCATTGCAGCGTCAGCGGCGGGGTGAGCAACGTATCCTTCAGCTTTCGCGGCAATAATACGGTCCGGGAAGCCATGCATTCCGCTTTTTTGTACCACGCCATTGGGGCCGGGATGAATATAGGGATCGTGAACCCTACCATGCTGGAGGTCTACGACGACATCCCCAAAGAGCTGCTTGAATATGTGGAGGATGTCTTGCTGGACCGGCGTCCGGATGCCACCGAGCGCCTTTTGGAATATGCGGAAACGGTCCAGGGCGTCCAAAAGGAACGCAAAGCGGATCTGAGCTGGCGTAACGCCCCTTTGCAGGAACGGATCACCCGGGCCCTGGTCAAGGGGATCGAACAGTATATCGAGGCCGACGTGGAGGAAGCGCGGCAAGCGGCGGAGCGGCCGATCGAAGTGATCGAAGGGCCGCTGATGAGCGGCATGAATACGGTGGGAGACCTGTTTGGCAGCGGGAAGATGTTCCTGCCCCAGGTGGTGAAATCCGCACGCGTCATGAAAAAGGCCGTCGCCTATCTCACCCCTTTTATCGAAGAGTCCAATGCGGGATCTTCCGGGAATGCAAAGGCGGCCGGCAAGGTACTGATGGCAACGGTTAAAGGCGATGTGCACGACATTGGCAAGAATATCGTAAGCGTGGTGCTGGCCTGCAATAATTACGAGATCGTGGACATGGGGGTGATGGTACCCCCTGAGCGCATCATCGCCAGAGCGCAGGAGGAGGCCGTGGATATCATAGGCCTTAGCGGCCTGATCACGCCCTCTCTGGACGAGATGGTCCACCTGGCCCGTGAAATGGAGCGGCAGGGCTTTACGGTCCCGTTGCTCATCGGCGGCGCCACCACCAGCAAGGCCCATACGGCCGTAAAGATCGATCCGCAGTACAGTGCCTCCGTGGTGCACGTAAATGACGCCAGCCGGGCGGTAACCGTGGTGGGCGACCTGCTGCAACCGGAGAAATCCGATGCCTATAAAAAGGGAGTGAAGCTGGACTACGAATCGTTCAGGGAGAAATTCCTGCAACGCGGCAGGCAGAAGGAATACCTGAGCCTGGCGGCAGCCAGGTCCAACAAGCTAAAATTGCCATGGGATCAGGCCGAGCTCCCGATCCCGAAAATGCTGGGCGTACGCACCATCGAAGCCATCGACCTGCGCAAGTTGGAGGCCTATATCGACTGGTCCCCCTTTTTCCGTTCCTGGGACCTCCACGGGAAATACCCGGACATCCTTACGGATCCGGTGGTGGGGGAGCAGGCCGCCGGTTTGTTCGAGGATGCCCGCAAGATGCTCCGCAAGATCATCCGGGAAGGTTCGCTGCAGTCACGGGCCGTATTCGGGATATTCCAGGCAAATACCGTGGGCGATGACGATATTGAAGTGCAGTTAACGGACGGGGGCACCCGGCGCTTCCTTACCCTGCGCCAACAATCCCGAAAGAAGGAAGGCGTTCCCAACAGGGCGCTTGCCGATTATATCGCCCCTGCAGCGTCCGGATTGCAGGACTTTTTCGGATGCTTCTGCGTTACGGTCTCCGGCGCCGACGCCCTGGCCGAGGAGTATGCAGGGAAACTGGACGATTACGGGAGCATTATGGCAAAGGCCCTGGCCGACCGGCTTGCCGAAGCGGCAGCCGAATACCTGCACCGCGAGGTGCGGGTAAAGCACTGGGGTTATGCGCCGGAGGAAAGCTTCGACAACGTGGCCCTGATCCGGGAAGCATACCGGGGCATCCGCCCGGCTCCCGGGTATCCGGCCTGTCCGGACCATATGGAAAAAAAGACCATCTGGGACGTATTGCAGGTAGAGGATCGGATAGGTGTATCGCTGACCGAGAGCCTGGCCATGTGGCCGGCGGCCAGCGTCAGCGGCTATTATTTTGCCCATCCGGAGGCCCGGTATTTCGGGTTGGGAAAAATTGCGCGCGATCAATTGGAAGACTATGCGCAGCGGCGCGGGATTTCCGTGGACGAAGCCGAAAAATGGCTGCGGCCCAATCTGGCCGAAACGGAATGATGATTAGATTTGAACCGAGTTGGCACGCGAGCATCGCTGCCCGCGAGAAGTGAACGAACCATGAAAGTAACCGAACATATCGCCAGTGCAAAGGATACCCTGTTCTCCTTTGAGGTGATCCCCCCGCTGAAAGGCAGGAACATTGAGGAACTCTACCGGAACATCGACCCGTTGATGGAGTTCAATCCGCCCTTTATCGACGTCACCACCTCCAGGGAGGAATACGTATACATAGACCGGGACGGCCTGTACGAGAAGCAGGTCACCCGCATGCGTCCCGGCACGCTGGGCATTTGCGCCTCCATCATGCATAAATACGATGTGGATACCATCCCGCATGTCCTGTGCGGCGGCTTTACCAAGGAGGAGACCGAATACCTGCTGGTGGATTGCCACTACCTGGGCATTGACAATGTAATGGCCTTGCGCGGCGATGCCATGAAGGACCAGAAATACTTCGAACCGACCCAGGGCGGCCATGCCTATGCCTCCGAACTGGTGGGCCAGATCGCCGCATTGAACAAAGGCAGCTATTTGCACGACGTGGTGGAGACCGACGACTGCGCGGATTTCTGCATTGGCGTCGCGGGCTATCCCGAAAAGCACCTGGAAGCGCCATCGCTCCTGAACGACCTGAAATGGCTGAAGCACAAAGTGGATCTGGGCGCGGATTACATAGTGACCCAGATGTTCTTCGATAACCGCAAATATTTTGAATTCGTGGAACTGGCCAGGGATGCGGGCATTAAGGTCCCTATCATTCCGGGGATCAAACCCATTGCCGTCAAGCGGCACTTGCAGCTGCTACCGCAGGTATTCCGCACGGAATTGCCGGAGGTGCTCATCGAGGCCGTGGAGGCATGCAAGGACAACAAAGCAGTGCGCCAGGTGGGCATCGAATGGGCGATCGAACAGTCCAGGGAATTAAAGGAGGCGGGCGTTCCCGTCCTGCATTATTATTCCATGGGAAAGTCCGACAACATTCAGGCCATTGCCAGGGCGGTCTTCTGACTTCTGCCACCTGGGAGGCGGGCCAGGAGCGGACCAAAAAGCGCTACCTTTACGCCGCATGAGCCGCCGTATTGTCTTAGTGTTGGGTTGTTTGCTTTCGGCAGCCGGGATTCGGGCCCAGACGGCGGAGGCGGTCCATACCCTGGACCTGAATACCTTCTACGGTTCCGTCCTGCTGCACAACACGGATATCTCCCACCTGATCGCTGCCCATCCCTCCGGGATCATCCTGAGCTGGAATACGAAACATTTCGGGGCGGAGGACTGGGAGGCGCACTACAACTATCCGGACACGGGTATCTCGATGATCTACCAGGACATGCGCACGGAAACCCTGGGGGACAACATCGGCCTGTACGCCCACTATAATTTTTATTTTCTGCGCCGGGCCCTGCTCTTCCGCATCGGCCAGGGAATCGCCTATAATACCAACCCCTACGACGCCCGGACCAATTTCAGGAACAATGCCTACGGAAGCCATTTGCTCAGTTCCACCTATCTGATGCTTCAATACCATCGGGAGCGGATTCTGGGTAGGATGGGTGTGCAGGCGGGTGTAAGCCTGGTGCATTATTCCAATGCGAACGTACGGGCCCCGAATACTTCCACCAATACGTTCGGCATATCAGCGGGACTCCTCTACGACCTGGGGCCGGAGCTTCGGCCGGAATACAGGGAATGGGAACGCCAGGGCCTTACCGAGCCCCTGCACGTGAACCTGGTCTTTCGATCGGGGATCAATGAAAGCGACGTGGTGGGATCCGGCCAGTTCCCGTTCTACATCGTTTCCGGCTACGCGGATAAACGCCTGAGCAGGAGTAGTGCGGTCCAGCTCGGGGCGGACGTATATTTCTCCAATTTCCTCAAGGAGCTGATCCGGTTTCAGGCAGCCGCATTCCCCGAACTGAGCGTGGACCCGGATACCGATTATAAAAGGGTGGGCGCCTTTGTTGGCCACGAATTGTTTATCAACCGGATGAGCGTACTTACCCAGTTGGGGTATTACCTCTATTATCCCTTTGATTTTGAGGGCCGGGTATACAACCGGATCGGGATTAAACGGTATTTTTCAGAGCATTGGTTCGGGGCGATCAGCCTGAAATCGCACGGGGCCAAGGCGGAGGCGATCGAATTTGGGATAGGGATACGATTATGAGTCGACGGATACTTATTAACCTGTTAATTGTGTTGATGCTGGCCGGATGCGCAGAAAACGCCCCGGAATGCCTGAGGGCGTCGGGCGATCGCGTGCGCGAGACCGTTGATGTCGCCCAATTCACGGCCATTACGGTTTTTGACGATATCGAGCTGGTACTAACACAAGGAAGCCCCCAGCGCGTGGAAATTGAAACGGGCGCGAACCTGCGGCCGGACATTTACGCAGAAGTACAGGACGGGACCCTCAGGTTGCGCAACGAGAACGGTTGCAACCTGTTTCGGGAATACGGGCTTACCACCGTATACGTCACCACCCCGGAACTCCGTACCCTGCGGAGCAGTACCGGGCTTCCGATCCGCAGCCAGGGCGTCCTCGGCTTTGAGGACCTGCAATTGATCTCCGAGAGTTTTAACGATCCGGAAGCGGAAACCACCGATGGTTCCTTCGAGCTCACCCTGGCCACGGGGCGGGTGCGGATTACGGCAAACGGAATTGCTTATTTCCGGCTCAGCGGAACAACGGGTTCGCTTGGCGTGAATATTGCTGCGGGGGATTCCCGGGTGGAGGCGGAGGCCCTGCAGGCGGATCGCGTGGACCTGGACCATCGGGGCAGCAATGAAATCCTGGTGTACCCGCTGAACCGGATCTCCGGGCGGATCCGCGGCTATGGGGATGTACTGAGTTATAACCGGCCCGATACGGTTGAGGTAGAGGAGATCTACCGGGGCCGTTTGCTTTTTGTGCCTTAGTCATGAACGGAATCTGGGATCGGATCTGGAGGTTTCTCCGGTTGCAGGAGGAGGAACCTTCCGCTCCGGCTGCTACCGGACTGGTATCACTAGACGCCTTGCTGGCGGCCCTGTGTAGGGAAGGCCGGGTCCCGGGACTGGCCATCCGTGTCACGGCCGGTGAGACCTGCCTGTTCGAGAAAGGGTATGGAATGTCCGACCTGCAGGCGCGCATCCCCGTGGACCCTGCAAACACCGTATTTCGGGTGGCAAGCGTTTCAAAACCCATTACTGCTACGGCCCTGGCTTGTCTGGTATCGGAAGGCGCCCTCGAGCTGGACGACCCCTTATCCCGTTATGTGCCGGAATTCCCCGAGCACGGG
>JBNKHB010000160.1:0-6092 GCA_050290125.1 Robiginitalea sp. | reverse complement strand
CGGAAATGGAAGGCGTCGTCGCCGACGGGGAGCGCAGGCGCCGAAGCAAGATGCTTCGGAATCTTTCCGACAAAAAGAGACGTGCCTTTTACCAAAGCCAGCTGGGGAGGGAACGAACCGTCTTGTTTGAGGGAGAGAATCGCCAGGGTTATATCTGCGGCTTTACGGAAAACTACGTAAAAGTAAAGGCCCCTTGGGATCCCGCCCTGGTCAATACGCTGCAGCAGGTCCGCCTGGATCGCATTGATGCGGACGGGCTGGTCCGCTTTGAGCCGGCAGCCGTAACTACCCCATAAAAAATCCCCGCCTGCTTGCGCAAACGGGGATCTTTTCGAGGCCCCTCGGGACCCCGCTATATTTCGATCAGATCCGGATGCCTACGGGAAGCATCTCTTTGTACTGTCTGTTTTTCCGGAGGAAACCGGCAATTTGCGGGCTGGTGGGTACGACCCTCAGGTTCTGCTCTTGAATCATGTGGAGGACGGCCCTGATAAAATCCTCGCGAAATCCGTCTTTGGTGATTTCTTCGGGAATGACCAGTTTGGTCAGGAATACCTTCCGTTCCTGGGAGGAATACTCGATCTTGGCCAGATGACCATCCACCCGGGTTTCAAATTGACGCAGGAAGCTGTTGTCCTTGATTGCCAGTTCGTTCATATGTTTGAATTAATTTTGGTTTCAGATAAAAAAATTACGATCTGCAGTTGGTCGTAATTTGAGGGGGCAACGGCCTGGATTTCCGGATGCGGAAAATTTCAGGCCGATTGAGTACAAATTTAGAAAAAAAAATGCTAAAATCCTAAGAAATAGCACGTTTTGGAGCAGGCCCCGACCGTTAAAATCCCGGTGTATCTGATTCCCGGACTGGCTGCCAGCCCGGATATCTTTGAACACATCCGCCTGCCGGAGGATCGTTTTGTGACGCACCGGCTGGAGTGGTTCCTGCCCGATGATGGCATGAGCCTGGAGGACTATGCCCAAAAAATGGCCCAGCAGGTACCGGACCCGAATCCGGTACTGATCGGGGTTTCTTTCGGGGGCATGCTGGCGCAGGAGATGGTGCGCTTTACCGGTGCCAGAAAGACCATCATCATCTCCAGCATCAAGACCAGCAAGGAGATGCCCCGCCGACTGCTGATGGCCAGGTACACCAAATTTCACAAGCTCCTTCCCACTAGCCTGGTAAACAATGTGGAAGTGCTGGCCCGTTACGCTTTCGGCGAACCGGTGAACAAACGGCTGAAGCTCTACGAGAAATATCTGGGCATCCGCGACAAGCGGTATCTGGACTGGGCGATCGACCAGATCGTCAACTGGAAGCGGGACCTCCCGGAGCCGGATCTCGTCCATATCCACGGAGATAAGGATGCGGTATTTCCATTTGCCCATGTCGGGGATTGTATTCCCGTACCCGGCGGTACCCATACAATGATCCTGCATCGTTACCGGTGGATGAATGAGCACCTGCCTGCAATTATTTTGCAGGATCGCAGTTCTATTTAATACCTTTGAGTAACCATAAAAGAGTAAAACGTATGCGGATCTTGAAAAACGGATTGATGTTGTTGGGAGTCCTGACAGTGCTGAGCACGCTCGTTTTTGCGGTGCAACAGAGTATCCAACCCGAAGAGCGTTCGGCTTCCGGGCCGGCCCCCGGCCAGGAGACGAATGTAACGCCGGCCTACCGGATCTCCGCGGTGGAAATACCGGAAGATCTCAATTTTGCAGGGGAGGCCGTTCCCCAGGAAGATCCGGAGATACTGGAACGCATTGACCGCGAATTCCTGGTGAACACCTACTGGCAATCCAATGCCCTGTTATTGATGAAGCGGGCCCATAAATACTTTCCGGTGATCGAACCCATCCTTGCTAAGAATGGGGTCCCGGACGATTTTAAATACCTGGCTGTGGCCGAAAGCGGTTTGCAGAATGTGGTTTCCCATGCCGGGGCCACGGGTTTCTGGCAAATCATGAAAGCAACCGGCAGGGAATACGGCCTGGAGATCAATGAGAATGTGGACGAGCGCTACCACCTGGAGAAAGCCACGGAAGTCGCCTGCAATTATTTGAAGCGGTACAAAGAGAAATACGGCTCCTGGACAATGGCCGCCGCAGCCTATAACACCGGGACCGGCTCAATCGACAAATTCCTTCGCATCCAGCAGGTAGGCGATTACTACGACCTGCTGCTGGGCGAAGAGACCGGACGCTATGTATTCCGGATCCTGGCCATTAAGGAGATCCTATCCCAACCGGATCGCTACGGCTTTATCATTGAACAGGAAGACCTCTATTCCAACATACCCACCTTTACCGTAGAGGTGGATACCCCTGTAACGGATTTTGCCCAGTTCGCGGAACAATACGGCATCAATTACAAATTGCTCAAACGGCACAATCCCTGGCTGCGCGAGCCGCATCTGAATAACGCTTCCCGCAAAAAATATCAGCTGGCCATCCCGCTAAAAGGGTACTACAAGACCGCCCCCTAATGCTCGAATACCTGCAGGAACATCTCTGGACCTTCCTGCTGCTGGTCAATTACCTGCTGGTCATCGCCATGTCGGTGACCATCGTCCTGCGCAATTATAATCCCGCCAAGACCCTGGGCTATTTATTCGCCCTGGCTACGCTGCCCTTTCTTGGATTGCTGGTCTATTACTTCTTTGGGATGGACCACCGCAAGAACAAGATCTTCAGCAAAAAGTATATTTCCGACAATACAAAACTCAGGGCCTGGCGGGAAGAATTCGGGATGGATCCTGGGCAACGCGCCGATTTTGCGGAGCAGTTTGGTCCGGGACTCTTTAAGGTCTACCGGCTTCTCGAACACAATCAGCAGTCCATCCTCACCTATGAGAACGAGGTGGACATCTTGCTGAACGGGGAGGAAAAATTCCCTCGCCTGCATGAGGATCTGCAAGGGGCCCGCTCGCATATCCACATGGAATACTTTGTGCTGATGGACGACGAGGTGGGCAATCCGATCCTGGACATCCTGTGTCGCAAGGCAGCTGATGGAGTGGCGGTGCGCCTCATCTACGACGATGTGGGCAGCAAGCTGTCGGCCTCAACTAAAAGGCGCCTGACGGATTCGGGGGTGGAGCATTATCCGTTCATGCCGGTCATGTTCACCCGTTTTAGCAGCAAATTCAATTACCGCGACCATCGCAAGATCATCGTGATCGACGGCGAGGTGGGATATGTGGGAGGCATCAACATCCGCAAGAAATACGACAACCGCCAGGATAACGAGCGCTACTGGCGCGATACCCACCTGCGCATCGAAGGCCCGGCGGCAGGTTCCCTGCAGGCGAGTTTTCTGCTATCCTGGGATTTTGTTTCCGAACAGATCACCTCGATCAAACGGGAATTGTTCCCTGAAGACAAGCCCGAGACGCGAGATCCCGTGGCAGTACAGATTGCGGCCAGCGGCCCGGATACCGACTGGGCCAATATCATGGAGGCCTTGTTTACGGCCATCAACAATGCCAAGGAGTACGTTTATATTACCACGCCGTACATGATCCCCAGCGGCCCTATTCTAACCGCGCTTACTACCGCTGCGCGTTCTGGGGTGGATGTCCGCATCATTATCCCGTATCAGTCCGATTCCTGGCCGGCCCAGTATGCGACCGATTCGTACATTGAACAGTTGTTGATTTCAGGCGTGCGCATTTTCCGCTACACAAAGGGTTTTATACACGCCAAGACGCTGGTAATCGACGACCTGTTTACCAGCATCGGCACGGCCAACCTGGACTACCGGAGTTTTTCCATCAATTTTGAGATCAATGCCTGCCTGTACAGCGCCAGCAAATCCAAGGCCATGAAAGCCGTTTTTATGGAGGATCTGAAAGCTTGCGATGAGGTAGCGTTGGAACGCTGGCAGGAGCGGGGCATCGGCCGAAAGTTGCAGGAGTCCCTCAATCACTTGTGGGCCCCGTTGCTATAGGATGAATACGATCTGCAAGGAAGTTGCGGAACCGAGGCGTAGCTTAGTGCCGGGTGGGGGAGGGGCGGCCCCTTAGATCCGCTTCAATTGCTGCTGCATCATTTTGATCTGATCGGTCAGCATATTGTTCTTATCCAGTTTCTTCGCCTCCGTTAGCAAAGTGGTAGCTTCCCGCTTACGGCGTTTTTGCATGGCGATGCCTGCCAGGCTCAACTTGGCCATGGCCACGTCGTAGTCCATGTTCAACCCCAGCTTTAAGGCTTTGCGAAAGTATTTCTCGGCCTGGGTAAGATTCTTCTGCGAATAGATAATCCCGTGCAGGTAGTTGTAATAGCCTTGTTGCTTTTGGGTTAACGCCTGCTCCGGTTTCCGGATGCGGCCCAACCACTTTTCGGTTCCGTCCAGGTCCTGCTTCCGCATCCGCAGGAATGCAAGGAGGATCATCTCATTGCGGAAATAAAGGAAAACGAAAATCCCGGCCAGCAATACCAGCATGATCCCGTTCATGATCTCCCCTTCGGCAAACTGATATCCGGCCCAACCGGTAATGAGAACGGCCAGGACAAGCTTGATGTATTTATTGAACATGCTTAAAATCGATTAAAGTGTAACTCAGGTGGGTGCGGATGTGGGTAGGGATCTCCAAATCTCCGGTCTGGGACATGGTGGAAACCCCTTCCGCTTCGCTATCCACGGTCATCTCCCGGATAAAACCGCTTTTGCGCTCCGCGCAGATCTGCGTCTGCTGGGTTCCCTTCAAATCCATCTTCATGCCCGCGTTTTGTTCGGCCATCCGGATTCCGGCCTCCCCGCTGATCGCGGTCCGATCCGAATTCAGGCTGTCCAGGGTCCAGGTATTGACAGCTTCCAGTTTTCCCTGATAGCGGTTGGTCCATTGCTGACCGACGGCAACCTGCCGCTGCGGATAAAAGAAAGTCATCTGCTCGAAGCTGGCGGCGAGCGCCTCGGAGCCATATTGCTGCCGAAGCGTTTTTTCCATCAGGGATTTGGTAAACCCCTCTTCCAGGCCGGTGCTTGCGATCATCCTGCTTACCAGGCTGTCTCCTCCGGTAACCTCCACAATGTTGCCGTTGCGATTGAGCAGCATCTGGATCGGAACGTCCAGAATGCTGTTGAATACCCGGGATTGCAGGTCGGATTCATCCAGTTCACGGGCCCTGATGTTCAGGAGCTCCCCCTGGATATTGCTCTCTATCCGAAAGAAGAGATCCCTGAAGGCGAATTCCAGCAGGTAACCTTCCTCCTGAATCCCCAGTACGCGAAATTCCAGTAGGGCGGTAATCCGGTTCTCCAGTTCATGAGAAGTGGAATCCATTTGCTGGGTGATCCATTGACGGGAGCGTTGCTCTACCGTGAACACATCACCTTTTTCCAGTTGGTACCCAAGGGAGTGCTGCGCCTGCAACACCCCTCCCAAAAGGGTTAGAAAGAGCCAGAAAACAACTGATTTACGCATGGATGGACGGGCCTGATTTTGTCAGCGCAAAAGTACTAAAAACAATTCTAAAAAAAAGTTGTTTGCATTTGGGAATGCAGAAAGTCTTCGTATATTTGCGCCCAGATTTTTGCAGCGGCTTCGGGCCTGCCCACCATCGAAATATCTTAAGCAATGAAACGCACATTTCAGCCTTCTAAAAGAAAGAGACGGAACAAACACGGTTTCCGTGAGCGAATGGCTTCTGCCAACGGAAGAAAGGTCCTGGCCCGCAGAAGATCAAAGGGACGTAAGAAGCTCAGTGTTTCATCGGAGCCGCGCCATAAGAAATAATGGATAACCCGTTAATAAAATTCAGAGGTGTTACTTTTTCAGGTAACACCTTTTTTTTATCCTTGAACCGCTAAAAAAGAACGCTAGTACATGCCCAGAAGAAAAGACATCAACGCAATACTTATTATCGGCTCAGGCCCTATCGTAATCGGTCAGGCCTGCGAATTTGACTATTCAGGATCGCAGGCGCTCCGCTCGCTCAGGGAGGACGGGATCACTACCGTGCTGATCAACAGCAACCCGGCCACCATCATGACGGACCCGGCCATGGCCGACCACGTGTATTTGTTGCCGTTGAATACCAAGTCCATCGTGCAGGTGCTGAAGGATCACCCCGAAATCGATGCA
>JBNKHB010000159.1:0-6106 GCA_050290125.1 Robiginitalea sp. | reverse complement strand
TGGCGTGCAATACTACATCAACGGCAAGCCCACCGTACTGAGTGGTGCCGACCTGACAGCCTATTTAGAAAGCCTCCAGGCTTCGGATATCGAAGCCCTGGAACTGATTACCCAGCCTTCGGCGCGTTATGACGCAGCGGGGAACGCAGGTATCATAAATATCGTGCTCAGGAAGGACAAGAGCCTCGGGACCAACGGGTCCCTGACCACCGGGATGAGCATAGGCCATTTTAAACGCTTCAATAACAGCCTCAATTTCAATTCCCGAAGCCGGAAGGCAAATCTATACGGCAGCTACAGCAATCAATTCGGTAAGAGCTTTAACTTCCTGAACCTGTTGCGGCGTCAGGAGGGGGTTCGGTTCGACGCGAGGACCCGGAGCGCCTTTGACCAGAACACCAATAACCTGCGCCTGGGGTACGACCTGGAGGCAGCTCCAAAACACACCGTTGGGGTGTTATTCTCCGGGAACTTCAACAATTCGTTCGGGAACAGCGATTCGCGGACCCCCATCTACCCGGTAGGGGCCATGGAATTTGACAGCGTGCTCATAGCCGAAAGCAGGACTGCCAGCCGTTCCTATAACCTTAATGGAAACTTTAATTACCGGTATGCGGATACCCTTGGCAATACCTTTAGCGCGGACCTGGATTACGGACGGTACAACAGCGACCGAACGGCCAGCCAACCGAATGTATATCTGGATGGGACGGAATCCCGGGTACTTTCGGAGCGGAATACCTCACAGATCACACCGATCGATATCGACATCCTCAGCGCTCGTACCGACCTGGAGCTATCATTTTGGCAGGGGGTGCTGGGCACAGGCCTGAAGGCATCCCGGGTGGAAACCCAAAACAGCTTTGATTTCTATAATTCGGAGGGCGGACGAGAATTGCTGGATCCCGGACAAAGCAACCGTTTTGGGTATACCGAGGATATCTATGCGGCCTACCTGAGCTTTAGCCGCAAATGGAAGGCCTGGAACCTGCAAGCCGGGATCCGCCTGGAACACACGCGTTCGGAAGGCTTGTTGGACCCCCTCAATGATGACCCGCAGCAACGCGTGAACAGAAGGTACACGAACGCCTTTCCATCCGGCGGGATAACCTGGCAGGCCAACGCCAAAAACCAATGGGCCCTTACCTACAGCCGGCGTATCCAGCGTCCGACCTATTCCAGCCTCAATCCCTTTCAATACCAGATTGACGAGCTTTCATATCGCCAGGGAAACCCCTTCCTCCAACCGCAATATGCGGACAACCTAAAGCTCTCCCATACGTACAACTACCGGCTCACCACCTCGCTGAGTTATGGCTACACCTCCGACTTCTTTGCCCAGGTAACCGTGGCGGACGGACCCTCCAGAAACTTCATCACTACCCGGAACGTGGCGGATGTGGAGACCTGGAACTTCGGGGTTTCCTGGCCTACGCGGGTACTCCCCTGGTGGAACATGTACCTGAGCCTGAATGCCTTCACGAGTTCATATCGGGCCAACAGCCCGGAATTCCTCCCGGTAAGCCGGGCAACGTTGAGTGGATACCTGCAGCACACCCTGGATTTGCCGGGTGGCTTGCGGATGGAAGTATCGGGATGGTTCAGCACGCCCTCCGTATGGGGCGGCACTTATCAGACCCGTTCCCTCGGATCCCTGAACCTGGCTTTTCAGAAGAAGTTTGCAGGGGAACGCTTTACGGCGCGGCTGGCCCTTAACGACCTGCTGTACACGGTTCCCTGGAGAGGAACCACCCAGTTCGGGACCCTGTTCATCGATGGGAGCGGTGGCAGCGACAGCAGGCAGCTTGCCCTCTCCCTCTCGTACGATTTCGGCAGCAATGAGATAAGGAAGGCCCGGAAGCGCCAAACCGGAACCGAGGAGGAGCGCAAGCGCATCGGGGATTAGGCCCGTATCCGGGGCCCTGGCCATTTCCGGTCAGGCAGGAATAATATCCGTGAATTTTGCGGGCTAATGGCCTGTCCGCGAGTGCCTGGAGGGAGGTTTTGTGCGATTCAGGATCAAAAATCAAAGGAGGTTGTTTGCGTATCCGAATTCGGCCTATCTTTGCCGGCTAAAATGCAGCCGTTGAACGACATCCTGAATATCGCCATCATTGCCCACGTGGACCACGGGAAGACTACCCTGGTGGACAAGATCCTCCATTATTGCGAACTCTTTCGCGACAACCAGGATCCCGGGGAGCTGATCCTGGATCACAACGACCTGGAACGCGAACGCGGCATTACCATTGTTGCCAAGAATGTGGCGGTCCGGTATAAGGACACCAAGATCAATATCATCGACACTCCGGGCCACGCCGATTTCGGCGGCGAGGTGGAGCGTGTCCTGAACATGGCCGACGGGGTTTTGCTGCTGGTCGATGCCTTTGAGGGACCGATGCCGCAAACCCGGTTCGTGCTCCAGAAAGCCCTGCAAATGGGTCTTAAGCCCTGTGTGGTGATCAATAAGGTGGACAAACCGAACTGCGATCCCGAAGGGGTACACGAAGCTGTGTTTGACCTGATGTTCGACCTTGGGGCGGAAGAGTGGCAGCTGGATTTTCCGACAGTCTACGGTTCTGCCAAGCAAAACTGGATGTCCGAGGATTGGAAGCAGGACGGCGGGACCATTGCTCCCTTGCTGGATATGGTGCTGGAACATATACCCCGGTTTAAGCCGGCGGAGGGCAATACCCAGATGCTCATCACGTCCCTGGATTTCTCATCCTATACGGGAAGGATTGCCATCGGCAGGCTGCAAAGGGGAGTCCTAAAAGAGAATATGGACGTGACGCTGATCAAACGCGACGGCAGAAAAATCCGCTCGCGGATCCGCGAGCTCCAGGTCTTTGAAGGCCTGGGACGCAGCAAGGTGTCTGAGCTGACAGCAGGGGATATCGGAGCCCTGCTGGGGCTGGAAGATTTTGAGATTGGAGATACGATTGCCGATGCGGCGTCGCCTGAGGCCCTTCCGAGCATTGCGATCGACGAGCCCACCATGAGCATGCTTTTTACCATCAATGACAGTCCGTTCTTTGGGCGTGAAGGCAAGTTTGTGACCTCCAGGCACCTGGGGGATCGACTGGAGCGTGAGTTGGAGAAAAACCTGGCGCTTCGCCTGGATGCCACCGGCAGCGCCGATCAGTTCATGGTCTACGGGCGTGGGGTCATGCATCTTTCGGTCCTGATCGAAACCATGCGGCGCGAGGGGTATGAACTCCAGATCGGGCAACCGCAGGTAATCATCAAGCAAATCGACGGACAGCCTCACGAGCCGGTGGAGGAACTCACCATTGACCTGCCCGAGGCAGTTTCCGGAAAAGCCGTGGAGATGGTTGCCCTCCGGAAGGGGGAGATGACGCGGATGGAGGCAAAAGGAGACCGGATGTTGTGCGAATTCACGATCCCGTCCCGCGGGATCATTGGCTTGCGCAACCAACTTTTAACTGCCACGGCCGGCGAAGCCATCATGGCACACCGTTTTTTGGAATACCAACCGGTAAAGGGTAACATCCCCCAACGCCTCAATGGCTCCATCGTATCCATGGAAACCGGGAAGGCGATCGCCTATTCCATTGACAAACTCCAGGAACGGGGACGGTTTTTTGTCGCCCCTGGGGAAGAAGTCTACGAGGGGCAGGTGATCGGCGAGAATACCCGGCCGGATGATATGGTGGTCAATGTGACGAAGACCAAGAAACTCACCAACGTGAGGGCTGCCGGCTCGGACGACAAGGCGCGAATCGCGCCGGCCATCAAATTCTCCCTCGAAGAGGCCCTGGAGTATATCCAAAAGGATGAATACGTTGAGGTTACCCCTAAAAGCCTGAGGCTCCGGAAGATCCTGCTCAAAGAGACAGACCGGAAACGCGGGGGTACCTTATAAGGGGAATTATTCGGAGAGCGTGTTCAGCTCGGGGTGGCTTACCAGGCAGGCCGTTGCAGCACCAATGATGCCCGCATGGTTTTGCAAACCGGCGGGGATCACCGGGGTATCCACGGTAATGCAGTCCTTGTATTCCTCCCAATCCTTTGAGGTGCCACCTCCCAGGATGATCGCGTCGGGCGCTACGATCAGCTCTACAAGTTGCAGGAATTTATTGAATCGCTTGCCCCATTCCGGATAGCTGAGCCCTTCGCGTTCCTTGGCGGAGGCTGCCGCCCAGGATTCGATCTTTTTGTATTTCTTGTAGGGGATCTGGCCGAGCTCAAAGTTGGGGATCAGCACGCCGTCCAGGAAGGCACCGCTGCCCAGGCCCGTGCCAATGGTGATCATCACCACAAAGCCCTTCATGCCCTGGCCGATCCCGTAATTCATGGCTGCGTAACCGGCGGCATCGGCATCGTTGATGACCGTAAAATCATTGCCGCAGGCCTCCTTAAAGAGTTCTTCTACATTGCGGCCTTTCCAGCTTTTATGGAGGTTGCCTTTGGATCTGCACACGCCGTTCTTGATCACAGAGGGGAATCCGCAGCCAACAGGGCCTTTATAGTCGAAATGCTGAACGATCTCCGCCACAACCTTGGCCATGGCTTTGGGTTTTCTGGATTTGGGGGTGGGGATGCGGTAGCGCTCAGTGAGCATTTCTCCGGTTTCCATATGGATCAGGGCCCCTTTGATGCCGGAGCCGCCCACATCTATTCCGAGTACTTCCATGTATGGGATATTCGTTTGCGCAAAGTAACGAAAAAAAAGGACCGGCGGTTCAGCCGGCCTTCTGGATTACTTCAAAGACCCTGCTGCCGTCGCATTTCAGGGTCTTTGAGGGGTATTTCAGGATCAGGGCGTAGTCGTGGGTTGCCATCAGGATGGTGCGCCCCGTTTTGTTGATCTCCTGCAACACCTTCATGACCTCTACGCTGGTCTGCGGGTCCAGGTTCCCGGTAGGTTCGTCCGCCAGGATGATCTCCGGGTCGTTCAGCAGGGCCCTGGCAATGGCGATGCGTTGCTGTTCCCCTCCGGAGAGCTCGTGCGGGAACTTGAAGCCTTTGGTCTTCATGCCTACCTTGTCCAACACCTCCTCGATCCGCGTGGTCATTTTGGCCGGGTCCGTCCAGCCCGTCGCCTTTAGCACAAAGAGCAGGTTGTTGTGGATATTACGGTCCGGTAGCAGTTTGAAATCCTGGAAAACGATGCCGAGTTTCCGCCGCAGGAACGGGATATCCTTTTCCTGCAGGGTTTTCAGGTTAAAACCGACAATGCGGCCATGTCCCTGCTTCAAGGGTAAATCCGCATAGAGTGTCTTCATGAAACTGCTCTTGCCGCTGCCGGTCTTGCCGATCAGGTATACGAATTCGCCGGGCCGGATCTCCAGGCTGATATCGCTCAGTACGAGGTTCTCCTGCTGGTAAACGGCAACTTCCTTCAAGCTCAGTACGCTTTCTGTCATGGGGCGGATTTGTTGATATAAAAGTAATAAGTTCCGCGGATTCCTATCCAGGCCGGGTCCCATTTTCACTTAATTCGTTTTGGCATCACATACTTCGGCACCGTATTTGACGTTATTAAGGGAAATTCGGTCATTCTAACGCCAAGAGAACACTATGGTACAAAGACTCGCCGTCCTGATGGCTCTTGCCGGTACCTGGGCAATGAGTTACGGACAGGAATCCGCCGTATACACGCATGACGAGCGGACCTATCAGCGTGCGCTGGAACTCTACAACAACAATCAATACCAGGCGGCCCAGACACTCTTTGAGGAGGTTAAGGCAGGCACCGGGGACCCGGAAACGGAAGCCAACAGCGCCTACTACATCGCCAATGCAGCCGTGCGTCTGAATCAGCTCGGGGCAGACCGGCTTATGGAGGATTTTGTGGAGCAATACCCTACCTCCGTCCGCAGGAATTCGGCTTTTATGGATGTGGCGGATTACTACTTTGAGAACGGCCGTTACCCGTATGCGCTTAAATGGTACCGCAAAGTCGACCAAAGTACCCTGGCGCGGGGCGAACGCGAGCGCTTTGACTTCCATATGGGCTATTCCCTGTTCGAATCCCAGAAACCTGAGGAAGCCGAACGCTACCTGCAACGGGTCAGCAATTCTACGAGATACGGTTCCCAGGCCAAGTATTACCTGGGCTACATCGCCTACCAGCAGGATG
>JBNKHB010000158.1:0-6113 GCA_050290125.1 Robiginitalea sp. | reverse complement strand
TCAACGTGGATACCTTTTTTTACCCGGAAAAATCCTGGTACCACAAGGAAATTTGCGACTCGGTAGTGCTCAGCCACGAGCAGCTCCACTTTGACATCTCCGAGCTCTTTGCCCGCAAAATGCGGCGCAGCCTGAGCGGTCGCGTTTTTAGGGACAATGTCCGTTCGGAAGTACGCAGGATCTTTGCTGAGATCAATAGCCAGTTGCGGGATTTCCAGAACCGATATGACCGCGAAACGGATTTTTCGCGGAACCACGAGGCCCAAATGGCCTGGAACCGGGCGGTCGCCCGGATGCTCCGCGAAGGGCGCTATCCCTGATCAGACGTCGCAAATGCCCACACCCTGTTTGAGTGCGGCGATCTTGTCTTCCCAGCTTGGGATGAATTCCTGAGCGACATGTCCGGTAAACCCGGTTTCCACAATGGCATTCATAATGGCTGGATAATAGAGCTCCTGTGTCTCATCGATCTCGTGCCGCCCCGGATTTCCTCCTGTATGGTAATGTCCGAAGTAGGGATGGTATTCCCGGATGGTCCGGATCACGTCCCCTTCCATGATCTGCATGTGGTAGATGTCGTACAGCAGTTTAAAGTGGTCCGTCCCCAGGCGCCGGCAGAGTTCAACCCCCCAAAGCACATTGTCGCACATGTAATCCCGGTGGTCAACCTTGGAATTGAGCAATTCCATCTGGAGCACCACTCCGTGCTTCTCGGCTACCGGTAGGACTTTGGACAATCCTTCCACGCAATTCTGCAGGCCCACCAGGTCGTCCATCCCGTTGGTATTGCCGCTGAAGCAGATCAGGTTGGTATAGCCGGCTTCAGCGATCAGCGGGATTTTTTCCGTATAGTCCGCAATGAGTTCCTCGTGCAGTTTTTTGTCATTCCAGCCTTCTACGATCCCTTTGCCCGCACCCCAGCACATAGAGGCGTGAATGCCGTGCTTTTTAAGCAGGGGGAAATCCTCAGGACCTACCAGGTCTATGGCCGGGATTCCCAATTCCACCAGGTGCCCGAGAAAGGTATCCAGGGGAATGCTCCCGTAACACCAATAACAGACGCTGTGGTTGATATTCCCCTTCAGGGACGGGTTGGCAGGAGTGGTCTTTTCGCCGGCCAACATGGACACGGGTCCCAACAACGCGGCCGATGCGGCGGCACTGCGTTGCATAAAATTTCTTCTTTTCATCGGATTGGTGTTAATGATACACTTAAGAGAACTTTTAAAGATACTATTTTTGGATGATCTATGGAGGCCAAACCGTTTCATCGGGAAAAATTAGTAGAACTCGCCCGCAGCCGTATGCCCTTCGGGAAATACAAGGGCAGGTATCTGACGGACCTGCCGCTGCCTTACCTGGTGTGGTTCCGCCAAAAGGGATTTCCGGGGGGAAGCCTGGGTGAGCGGCTGCAAAGTGCCCTGGTGATCAAAGAGAACGGCCTGGAGGAAGTTATCAACAGGATCCGGAAAGAATTTCCGGAATGAGCCCCGGGATTTCCTGCGGTAATTTGTAACTTTGAATCCCGTAACAAAGACTAGGCCCATGGCAGCTACCAAATACATTTTCGTTACGGGAGGGGTATCTTCTTCACTCGGTAAAGGCATCATCGCCGCTTCTTTAGCCAAATTGCTGCAAGCCAGGGGCCTGAGGACCACCATTCAGAAACTGGACCCTTATATCAATGTAGACCCGGGTACGCTGAACCCTTATGAGCACGGGGAATGCTACGTCACCGACGACGGGGCCGAGACCGACCTCGATTTAGGGCATTACGAACGTTTCCTGAACATCCGTACCTCGCAGGCCAACAACGTCACCACAGGCCGCATTTACCAGAGTGTGATCGAGAAGGAACGCCGGGGTGAATTCCTGGGCAAAACGGTGCAGGTGGTGCCGCATATTACAAACGAGATCAAGGAGCGTATCCAGATCCTGGGTAACAGCGGCGAATACGACGTGGTGATTACCGAGATCGGCGGTACGGTAGGCGACATCGAATCCCTGCCCTATATAGAAGCGGTGCGTCAGCTGCTGTGGGAACTCGGCGAGAACAATGCCATTGTGATCCACCTTACCCTGGTGCCATTCTTGTCGGCGGCCGGGGAACTCAAGACCAAACCCACGCAGCACTCCGTGAAGACGCTGATGGAAAGCGGGATCAAGGCGGATATCCTGGTGTGCCGTACCGAGCACGAGCTTTCGGATGAGATCAAGCAAAAACTCGCCCTTTTCTGCAATGTAAAGAAGGAGGCAGTCATCCAGTCCATCGACGCAACAACCATTTACGATGTGCCGCTAATGATGCACGAAGAAGGCCTGGACAAGGTGGCCCTGGAGAAGCTGGCCCTGCCGCAGCATACCGAACCGGACCTGGCTCAATGGATCCGCTTTGTAAACCAGCTTAAAAACCCGAAAGGAGAGGTTACTGTAGGCCTGATCGGTAAATATGTGGAATTACAGGACTCGTACAAGAGCATCCAGGAATCCCTGATCCATGCGGGGGCTGCTAATGAAGTAGCCGTTAAGGTGGTCTCCATCCACTCCGAACATATCAGCGCCAATAACCTGGAGAGCAAACTAAAGGACCTGAACGGGATTTTAGTGGCGCCTGGATTCGGGGAACGGGGCATCGAGGGGAAGGTACGCGCCGTCCGCTATGCCCGCGAGCAAGGGATTCCGTTCCTGGGGATTTGTCTCGGCATGCAAATGGCCGTAATAGAATTTGCCCGCAATGTACTGGGGCTCGACGATGCCAATTCCACTGAGATGAATGCCCGGACGCCGCACCCGGTCATCGACCTGATGGAAGCGCAGAAAACGATCGTAAACATGGGTGGCACCATGCGCCTTGGGGCCTGGGACTGCGAACTCACCGAGGGTACCCTGGTCTATGAAATGTACGGGCATCAGGGCACCATTTCGGAACGCCACCGCCATCGCTACGAATTCAACAACGACTATAAGGAAGCCATGGAGGACGAAGGGCTGGTCTTCTCCGGCATCAATGCGGATACCGGCCTGGTGGAAATCATCGAGTTGCCCACCCATCCCTGGTTCATCGGGGTGCAGTACCATCCGGAATATAAAAGCACGGTGGCCAACCCGCATCCGCTGTTCGTAGGTTTTATCCAAGCCGTACGCCAGCACAAATTGCAAAGAACCGATGCCAGTTTGGCATAAACTCCCCAATTGGGCCTATATTTGCAACTGCTTTTCGATCCCGGGCGCCATCCCGCCCCCGGACCGCATAAATAATTTCTAGATGGAAGAAAAGAAACTGGATATCAATTCCATTATCGGCTTTGTACTCATCTTTGCCGTCCTCATCTTCTGGTTTTATACCAACCAACCCACACCCGAAGAGCTGGAAGCCCAGCAGCAGGCCACCGAGCAGGTACAGGATTCCCTGGAGCAAGCTGCGCAGGAAGCCGCTCCGGCCCCGATCCAGCCGGCAATTACCGTTTCCGATTCCGTTGCCCGCAGCGCTTACGCGCAGCAAGTAGGGGCTTTCGCCTTTACTCAGGCACAGGACGGTACGACTACCCTGGAAAACGAGGTGCTGGCCCTGGAGGTATCCAACCGCGGCGGACAGATCGCGGAAGCAGTGATGAGGGAATTCGTCAACCACGATTCCATGCCGGTCTATTTGATACGGGATGGCAATGCGGATTTTAACCTGGAATTGCGTACGGCGGACAGCCGGGTGATCAACACGAGAGACCTCTATTTTGAACCGGAAATCAGCCGGGACGGGGATGCCGAGGTGTTGTCCATGAAAGCCAAGGCCGGGCCGGAGCAATATTTGGAATTCCGCTACAGCATGAGGCCCGGGGAGTACCTGTTCGATTTTGATATCCGCTCCCAGGGCTTGTCCCTGGCCTCGGGAGAAGTGCCGCTCACCTGGCGCCTGAAAGCCATCCGGCACGACCCCAGTGTGATGTACGAAAACCGGTACACCCGCCTTACCTACCGTCACGAGGGAGATGATATCAGCAAACTGGCGGCCAGTGGAGAAGACGACGACACGGAGGTAGAAGTGCGCTGGATGTCCTTCCGGCAGCATTTCTTCTCCTCTATCCTTACGGCCGACCAACCGCTTGCATCGGTAACCATGACCTCCAATGATCTGGTGGAAGAGGAGAATAAGGAAACCGCCTTTACAAAGGAATTCGGCATCCAAACCGTGCTGCCGGTTACCGGCGGCGAACTGAGCCGTGCCTTGAGCTGGTATTACGGCCCGACGGACATCGACGTGCTGGAACAATACCAGGACCTGGCACTTGCGGATTCCATTCCGTTCGGTTGGGGTATTTTCGGTTGGATCAACCGGTATATCTTCACGCCGTTCTACGGCCTGCTGAGTTCTTTCCTGCCGTATGGCCTGGCCATTGTCGTGATGACCATCATCGTCCGGATCCTGATGTCCCCGGTTACCTACAAGTCGTACCTGTCACAGGCCAAGATGCGGGTGCTGAAACCGGAGATTACAGAGATCAACGAGAAGCACAAGGATAATGCAATGAAGCGGCGGCAGGAGACCATGAAGCTTTACAACAAGGCCGGCGTGAGCCCGCTCAGCGGGTGTATACCCGCTCTGTTGCAGCTGCCCATCTTCTATGCGTTATTCATGTTCTTCCCCACCAGTTTTGCCCTCCGGCAGAAGTCATTCCTCTGGGCGGAAGACCTCTCGTCCTACGATACCATTGCCCAGTTGCCGTTTACGATTCCGTTCTACGGCGACCACATCAGCCTGTTCCCCATCCTGGCGTCGGTGGCGATCTTCTTTTATATGATGATGACCACCGGGCAGCAGATGCAGACCCAGCCCGGGATGCCCAACATGAAGATCATCATGTACATTTCGCCGCTGCTGATGCTGTTCTTTTTTAACAACTACGCCAGCGGGCTTTCCCTCTATTATTTTGTATCCAACCTGATCACGATCGGCATCATGCTGGTGATCAAGAACGTGATCCTGGACGAGGACAAGATCCACGCACAGATCCAGGAGAAAAAGAAACAGCCCCGCAAGGAGAATCGTTTCCAGCGCAAGATGCGTGAGATGATGGAGGAATCGGAAAAGCAGAAAAAGCGCTGATGCACCAGACGGACTAAATGCAAAACCCCGGCGGAATGGCCGGGGTTTTTCTTTGGTTGACTGCTATTTAGTCTGGTAAGATTTGGGACCTGCAATATGCACGAACTTCGTCGCCCGGAAAACAAAAAGTTGCGAAGACTCCATTCTTGTAGGGGAGGCGTTTCTATTTTGTGGTTTGAAGTTTAAGATGACTGCCCGAACGGTTTCCTGCAGATGACCTCAAGTAATCCGTAAAATAAAAAAGGCCGCGCTAGGCGGCCTTTGCATGGTAGTGGGGGGAACTAATTCATTGTATCCGGGATCATCACCTGGTTCAGGACGTGGATCACCCCGTTTCCGGCCTGGACGTCCACAGCGATGATGCCAATGCCTGTATTGCCTGAGCCGTCAGTAACATCAGCTATGTTATCGCCGGTGCCCGGCAGGTTGATGGTGATCATGTCACCTTCCAGGGTAGCCGGCATGATGCCATCCGTAAGATCGCCTGAGCGGACGTTACCGGAGACCACGTGGTGCAATAATACCTGGGTCAGGACGTCTTCATCCGGAATGGAGGCCAGGGCGTCGAAGGCATCGTTGGTCGGTGCAAATACCGTGAAATCCGGATCGAGCCCATCCATGTTCCCGCCTTCGGTCCTGGAGAGGATGCCGGCAAAGTCGGTAGCCGGGGTCAGGTCGGTCAGCGCACTCACCAGGGTACTGAAGTTGGGATCAGCGGTGGCAAAGGTTACTACGGTGGGGATGTCGATTACCGCGTCCACAATATGAATTACGCCATTGGCAGCTTCGATATCCGGGGTGCTTACGGAGGATACGCCGTTGATGCTAACACCGCCTTCCGTATTGATGAACAGGCTCAGGTTGGCGTCACCGGGGCCGGCAGTGGAGAGGGAACTTCTTTGGACTCTTGCAATGGAAATGATGAGAAGACTTTGGAGCTGTTGTGTGGTGGTAGGGGGTGTCTAGGATGTCCTTTTATAGGACAAGGGAGGGAGAGGACATGAATGAGTAC
>JBNKHB010000157.1:0-6122 GCA_050290125.1 Robiginitalea sp. | reverse complement strand
CGCTTCTTGGCCTGGGCGGTATCGTCACTGCCGCCCACAATGGCTCCGGCATGTCCCATGGTCCTCCCGGCAGGCGCAGTTTCTCCGGCAATAAAGCCAACCACCGGTTTCTTGCTGCCGTTTTCCTTGTACCAACGAGCAGCTTCGGCCTCCAGCTGGCCGCCGATCTCGCCGATCATCACCACGCATTCGGTCTCTGGGTCTTCTACCAGTAGTTGCAGGGCTTCCTTGGTCGTTGTCCCGATAATCGGATCTCCTCCGATCCCGATAGCCGTTGTAATACCCAGGCCCTGGCGCACCACCTGGTCCGCCGCTTCGTATGTGAGGGTTCCCGATTTGGATACGATGCCCACGCTACCTTTTTTAAAGACAAAACCGGGCATGATACCCACTTTAGCTTCACCCGGGGTTATGACTCCGGGGCAATTCGGGCCCACCAGCCGGCTTCCGCGCCGTTTTACGTAGTCGTACGCCTTAATCATGTCCTGAACGGGGATTCCCTCGGTGATGGTAATGATCACCTTGATGCCCGCATTGGCCGATTCCATGATGGCATCCGCGGCAAAGGCCGGCGGAACGAAAATAATGGAGGTGTCCGCTCCTGTCTCGCGTACGGCCTCGTCCACGGTATTGAAAACAGGCTTGCCCAAATGCTGTTGCCCGCCTTTTCCCGGGGTTACGCCCCCAACTACATTGGTGCCGTATTCGATCATTTGTTCGGCGTGGAAGGTGCCTTCGCTGCCGGTAAATCCTTGTACGACGATCTTGGAATCCTTATTGACTAAAACACTCATGCGTTTGGTTTTTCAATTCACAAAAATAGGATATCCCGTGCTAACCGGGCTTCCCGTTTCATTGTTTTTTGAGCTGACCCATCGCTGACGGGAGCTGCCGGACCGCGGCCAGCTGCTTTAAGCGTTCCCGGGCTTCTTCGGCCGGGCTTCCGAAATAGGTCTTGCCGGCGGGCAGGGATTTGGAAACCCCGGTCTGCGCCAGTACAATCGCCCCTTTCCCGATGGTGATGGCGCTGGTGACGCCAACCTGCCCCCAAAGGGTAACTTCATCTTCGATCACCACGCATCCGGCGATCCCGGTTTGCGAGGCGATCAGGCATTTTCGGCCGATAACGGTATCATGCCCGACGTGTACCTGGTTGTCCAGCTTGCTGCCGGCCCTGATCGTGGTGTCCCCGGTTACGCCCCGGTCGATGGTGCAAAGCGCACCTAGCTCCACGTCGTCCTCCAGCACAACGCGCCCCCCCGATAGCAGGCGGTCAAAGCCTTCCGGGCGCTTTTTGTAGTAAAAGGCATCCGAACCGATCACGGTGCCGGCCTGGATCACAACCCGGTCCCCGAGGATGCAATGCGCCCCGATCACCACATTGGGGTGGATCACGCAATGCTTTCCGATCTGTACCTCTTCCCCGATCACGGCGTTGGGCGCTATATGGGTTCCCGGCCCGATCTGTGCCGATTCGGACACTCCATGACTAAAACCCGTGAAAGGTCTGAAATGGTCGCTCAGGCGGTTAAAATCCCGGAAAGGATCATCCGAGATCAACAACGCCTTCCCCTCGGGGCAGTCCACTTCCTTATTGATCAATACCACGGTGGCGGCCGATTGCAGCGCCTTGTCGTAGTATTTAGGGTGGTCCACAAAGACGATGTCGCCAGGTTCCACCACATGGATTTCGTTCATGCCCAGCACCGGAAAGTCGGGTTCCCCCACATAGCGGGAGCCGATAAGTTTAGCGATGGAAACGAGGTCTTGCGGAGCTGGGAATTTCATTTGTGCAGGATTATTCCTTGGCCCGTTCCATGTAGGCGCCGTTGGAAGTATCGATCTTGATGCGGTCTCCTTCGTTGATGAACAGCGGTACGTTCAGGCGGGCGCCCGTTTCCACGATGGCCGGTTTGGTGGCATTCGTGGCGGTATTACCCCTTACCCCGGGTTCGGTCTGGGTGACCTCCAGGATAACGCTGGCGGGCATATCCACCGAGAGCGGCATGTTGTCCTCCGTGTTGAACATAATGGTCACCACCTCCCCTTCCTTTAGTAATTCGGGGGCATCCAGGGCGCTTTCCTGCAGCGAGATCTGATTGTAGTCGTCCGTATTCATAAAGTGGTAGGTTTCCCCTTCGGAATACAGGTATTGGTAGGAGCGGGTTTCCACGCGTACGTCCTCTATCTTGTGACCGGCGGAAAAGGTGTTGTCCAACACCTTGCCCGTACTGATGCTCTTGAGCTTGGTCCGCACGAATGCCGGGCCCTTACCCGGTTTGACGTGCAGGAATTCCACGATCTTGTAAATGTCGTTGTTATACCGGATGCATAATCCCTTCCGGATATCTGAAGTTGATGCCATAGTTAATTATTACTGAAATAGCCTTTCATAATACCCCGTTGCGAATCGCGGATGAATTGCAGGATCTCATCGCGCTCCGGAGTCGCCTCCATCTCGGCTTCAATGATCTGTACCGCCTGGGTATTGTTGTAGTTCTGCTGATACAGGATGCGGTAAATATTCTGGATCTCCCGGATCTTTTCGGAGGTGAAACCCCTGCGGCGCAGCCCCACGGAGTTAATACCCACATAGGACATGGGCTCGCGGGCGCCTTTCACAAAGGGAGGCACGTCCTTGCGCACCAGTGACCCCCCGGTAACGAAGGCATGGGAGCCGACCGATACGAATTGTTGCACGGCCACCATTCCGGCAAGTACCACATGGTCCCCGATGGTTACGTGTCCTGCCAGGGTGGAATTGTTGCTGAAGATACAGTTGTTGCCCACAATGCAGTCGTGTGCGATATGGCAGTAGGCCATCACCAGGCAATTCTTGCCCAGGATCGTTTTCATACGGTCCAGCGTGCCTTTATTGATGGTGGCGCATTCGCGGATGGTAGTGCCGTTGCCGATTTCCACGGTGGTCTCTTCTCCCTGATACTTCAAATCCTGCGGCGGCGCAGAAATAACGGCTCCCGGGAAAATATTGCAATTCTTGCCGATACGGGCGCCTTCCATGATGGTCACGTTGGATCCGATCCAGGTCCCCTCCCCAATGGTCACATTGTTGTGGATGACTGCAAAAGGCTCAATCACCACGTTCTTGGCAATCTTGGCGCCGGGATGCACATAGGCCAGCGGCTGGTTCATGCTAAAGGTTTTTGGTTTTTACGATCTGGGCCATCAGTTCTGCTTCCGATACCAGTTTGCCGTTCGCATAAGCGTAGGCCTGCATGTGGCAGATGCCCCGGCGGATCGGGGAGACCAAATCGCATTTAAAGATCAGCGTATCGCCCGGCATTACCTGCTGCTTGAATTTTACGTTATCCATTTTCATGAAGTACGTGAGGTAATTTTCAGGATCCGGAACGGTGCTCAAAACCAGGATCCCCCCGGTTTGCGCCATGGCTTCTACCTGTAAAACGCCCGGCATTACAGGCGCTCCGGGAAAGTGTCCCACAAAGAACGGCTCGTTCATGGTCACGTTCTTGATCCCCACCACGTGGGTATCCGAAAGTTCCAGGATCTTGTCCACCAGTAAGAACGGAGGCCGGTGCGGCAGCATCCCCATGATCTGGGTAACGTCCATCAGCGGCGGCTTGTTCAGGTCGTATTTGGGGACCTTGTTCCGCTTCTCCAGCTTTATGATCTTGGCCAGTTTCTTGGCAAATTGCGTATTTACGAAATGCCCGGGCTTGTTGGCAATGACCTTCCCCTTGATCCTCGTGCCCACCAGGGCCAGGTCGCCAATCACGTCCAGGAGCTTGTGGCGCGCCGCCTCGTTCGGGTAATGTAGGGTAAGGTTATCCAGAATGCCGTTTGGCTTAACGGAGAGCTTCTTTTTATTGAAGGCCTTCTCCAGTTTCTTCATGGTCTCGGCGGAGATCTCCTTATCCACGTAAACGATGGCATTGTTCAGGTCGCCGCCTTTGATGAGCCCGTGTTCCAGCAACATCTCCAGTTCATGCAGGAAGCTGAAGGTGCGCGCATCGGCGATTTCCTCCTTAAAATCGGAGAGGTTGGTGAGGGTTGCATTCTGGGTGCCCAGCACCTTGGTGCCAAAATCCACCATGGTGGTGATCTGGTAGTCGTCGGCCGGGATCACGGTGATCTCGCTGCCGGAGGCTTCGTCCTTATAGGTAATCACGTCCTTCACCTCAAATACCTCGCGCTCGGACTCCTGTTCCACGATGCCCGCTTTTTCCAGGGCTTCCACAAAATACTTGGAAGAACCATCCATGATGGGCGGTTCCGGGGCGTCCAGCTCGATCAGGACATTGTCGATACCCAGGCCCACCAGGGCGGCCAGGACGTGCTCGGAAGTCTGGATCTTCACCCCTCGTTTTTCCAGGTTCGTGCCTCGCTGGGTATTGACCACGTAATTGGCGTCCGCTTCAATAACAGGTTCCCCTTCCAGGTCTACCCGTTTAAAGGCAAAGCCGTGGTTCTCAGTCGCCGGCACGAATTTCATCGTCACTTCCTCTCCCGTATGGAGCCCAACCCCTTTCAGGGTGACCTCCTTTGCGATCGTGCGCTGTTTACTCATATGCTTTCTTCCCGTTAGATTTTTCCAACTCCTCCACCCGGCTCACCAGCCTGGGCAGATTTTTAAAATGCACGTATGATTTATTGTAGTCCCCGTAATTGAGTGCGGGTGACCCTTGCAGTACTTCGTCGTCCTTGATGTTGCGTGTAATTCCGGATTGCGCCTGGATCTTCACCCGGTCGCCGATGACCAGGTGGCCTACGATCCCTACCTGTCCCCCGATCATGCAGTGCTTCCCGATCTTGGTGGATCCGGCTACGCCGGTCTGGGCGGCAATGACCGTGTGTTCCCCGATCTCCACGTTATGCGCGATCTGGATCTGGTTGTCCAGCTTTACGCCTTTGCGTAAAACGGTGGATCCCAGGGTGGCCCGGTCTATGGTGGTACCGGCTCCCACGTCTACTCCGTCTTCCAGGATCACGTTGCCGGTCTGCGGGATCTTGGAGTATTCCCCGTTGGCGTCCGGAGCAAAGCCGAAACCGTCCGCCCCGATGATGGCGCCGCTGTGGATGATGCAATTCTTTCCGATCAGCGTCTCGGAATAGATCTTGGCGCCCGCAAAGACCACGGTATTGTCCCCGATCTTTACATTATCGCCTATAAAGGCGTTGGGATAGATCTTTACGTTGTCGCCCAGTTGTACGTTTTGCCCCAGATAAGAAAAGGCCCCGAGGTAGAAGTTTTCACCGAAGGAGGCCGAATCTGAGATATAGGATGGCTGTTCTATGCCGGTCTTGTTTTTCTGGACCTGATTGTAGTATTCCAGGAGCTTTGAAAAGGACTTGTAGGCGTCCTCCACTTTAATAAGGGTGGAACCCACGTGCTGCTCGGGCACAAAATCTTTATTGACAATAATTACGGAGGCCGCTGTACTGTAGACGTAGTGAGTGTACTTGGGGTTGGCCAAGAAGGTCAGGGATCCGACCTCGCCCTCCTCTATCTTGGACAATTTATGCACAGCAATTTCCGGGTTGCCTTCAACCTCGCCTTCCAGGATGCCTGCAATCTGACTGGCCGTGAATTCCAAGAGTTAGGTGTTCCTTAGTGGATTAGTGGACACAAAAGTATAAAAAATTCATATCCCTTTCTTGGGATAGCAGATATAGTGCTTAACCACCGGGCGCGAAAGGGCTTCGAGGTTCAGGTGGTCCGAACTGCCCGCCACATCCCGCACCTTGCCACCGGAACCCAGGATATTGATGTTTTGCCGCTCGCGGTCGTAGGCCCGGTTGGAGATGGTGCCGCTGAATACAAAATAGGCCGCTTCCCCTGGGGTGAGCCCCCAGGCCTCGCAGACCATGTCCACTTTTTTTTGCAACTGTTCTTCGGTAATGGGTTCCTGGCGTATTTTGATCGATACCAGGTGGCGGTCCAGCAACATATGGCAGAGCCTGGACAGCACCGGGTCTCCGGAGTTGCGCCAGGCTTTGATGGCCGCCAGCACATCCACGTCGTCCAGTTGAGCAAAACGGTCCAGGTCCTCCTCGCTGAAGGGGACGCAAGCCGAGCTGACGTAGATCAGGTGGATCAAGGGCAGGCTCCCGCCAGGTTCGCGGCCGAACACGAGCGCGCC
>JBNKHB010000156.1:0-6174 GCA_050290125.1 Robiginitalea sp. | reverse complement strand
CCGAGCGCGGCATCTTCTTTCACCAGACCGGAACTGAATATGAGTTCGGTCAGATAGACTGTCACCAATCCGGCAATCGCTGCACCAACAATCAATAAGGGGGATTCAAGGTCGCCGGGTAAATTCAGGACATCGGTGAGCAGGTCCTTGTCGCCGTGCAGTTTCCGTCCCTGCCAGCTCGAAAAAGAAGCCATAACGGTTTGCACTCCCGCGGGGATGGCACCGTAATATCCGGCTGCGTGCACGTTGCGCAGTTCCTGCTCGCTGATCTTAGCGTCCCCCTGGTCCACTCCGTTTTCCGTAGCGCCGTCCGCCAGGAAGTGCTTGGCGCTGGAAATCACCCGTCCGGCGCCCATAAAATCTTCATTGCCAACATGGCCCTGCAGCCCATATACGATCCGGTCCGCATAGGATTTCACGATCTCCGGGTCTTCCGAGAAGCCCTCATAACTCCTGCCCCAGCGCACGTCCTGCGGAACTGCCAGGGTGGGGGCAAAGGTCCAGTCGTGTCCGGAAACCGTAAGCTCATGGGCGGTTACCCTTGCGATCTGTTCGATAAGGTCCGGGTTGTGCATGGCCCCGAGGCCAACATTATGTGGGAAAACAATGGCGCCCTTCAGGTTGGCGTGCCCATGGACCGCATCGATCCCCCAGATGGCCGGGATGGCTATTTCAACCCCTTCGGGGTCTATGGAGGCATTGTAATATTGGTCGGCCATGTCCAGCCAGGTTTGGGTATCCGCATAGGGAAGCGGCCCGGGAGCGGAATTGCCGCCGCTCAGCACGGATCCCAGGCGATATTGTTTTACTTCTTCCGGGGTCACGGAGGCATTGTCCGCCTGAATCACCTGACCCACCTTTTGCTCCAGGGTGAGCTTGGGAAGGATCTCATCGATCTGAGCTTCGATCTCCGGATCCAGGGGCAGCGGATCGATACCCGGCCAGTCTTCCGGATGAATTTCATTAGCCGCTTTTTCTGCATCGGCAGATTCCTTTTGTTCGCCGCAACCGGCAAGCAGCAGGATTGAAAATAGTACCAAATAAACGGGCAGGGAAAGGGATTTTAACGTACGCATAATCAATGAAATGTCAGTATTGGTTAATATAGGACAGCCCCGGGAGCCTGAAGGCGCCTGAAATGGGCGTCATTAAATTTAGGGAAAATTGCCACAGTTCCGGTCTTTGGGCGTATATGATTAAATTTATTGGTCATGACTTTTAATGCAGGGGCGATACTATCCTTTTTGGTGGCATTCCAGATGTCATTTATGTCCGTGTACTTATTCACCCACAAAAAAGGCAACCGAAGGAATAATCGACTACTGGCTGCTATTTTGCTGATGTTCGCCCTGAACATGGCGGATTTTGCCCTCAGAATGAGCGGTCTGACCTTCCCGCTGGCGTCATTACATCTTTTGGATGACTGCTTTTTCTTCCTGTACGGCCCGCTCATCTATTTCTATACCCAGGGTGTGATTTATTCCGATTTTGCCTTTAAAAAGCGGGATATCCTCCATTTAATCCCGTTCCTTCTCGTATTTATAGTGTTCTTAACCCATGTGCTCACGACCGGTCAGGGGTTGCAACAGGATTTTGCGGAAAAGATGGTACAGGGCGGATTGCCGGTTTGGGTGCCCTTTTTGAGCCTGTCCATCTATGCGCATATCCTGTTCTACCTATTCCTTTCATGGCGCAGCCTGGGTAGTTATAATGCTGTTCTGATGGACAGGTATTCAACCCTCCATGAGATCAACCTGGACTGGCTCCGTTTTATGATCCGAACCTTTTTTGGGATTACCCTCATAGGGATGATCAACAGTTTCGTACCCGTGTTCCATAACCGGGTCTTCCTGATTGCAACGGTACTTGTGCTGCTGTTGGTTTCGTTTTATTTCATCAACCGCGTACTGTTGAAGGCCCTCAACCAGCCCGCTATATTTTCGGGGATTCGCAAAGAGGAGACCGTTAAATATGCCCTGTCCAATCTCACATCAGAGCAGGTGGAACGTTATAAGAAGGCACTGTTGCTTCTGATGCAAAAGGATAAACTGTTTTTGGATCCCGACTTAAAAAGTACCGATCTGGCCGCGGAATTGGGCATCAGCGTCAAAACCCTGTCCCAGGTCATCAACCAGGGGTTCAAAAGAAACTTCTTTGACTTTGTGAACTCCTTCAGGTGTGAAGAAGTGAAGCGGATCCTGAGCGGCCCCGACCGGAAAATCACTATACTGGAGGCCATGTTCGCGTCTGGGTTCAATTCCAAGTCGTCCTTCAACAAGGAATTCAAAAAGCTAACCGGGCAAACGCCCAGCGAATATAAACGGAGTATTGCACGCTAGCCGGTATGGCGACCTCTGTTATGCAATACCCTACCCCCAATGGCGGGACACTAATTAGTCCGCCTTCCTGAAACCGGTCGATTTCCGCTATTTCTTAAGGGATATTTGAGTGAATCTTAAATATCCGAATCATGGAAACTCAAATGGAAAATACACAGACGTACAAGCGTACCGGATTACGCGTCCTCGGTGAACTGGTGCTGGTATTTCTGCCGGTCCTTGGTTTGCTCAAAGCATCTGCAAGCTGGGTGGGTGAGGATCCGATGCGCGGCTTTATCATCGCATGGGTTGCAAATATCTACATGCTGGCGATGATTGCGCTCGGGATGAAACTGAGGAAGAAATCCTGGAAGGAAATAGGCCTTACGTTCCCGGTATTTCGCTTGAAAAATGTGCTGAAGACCCTGGGTTGGTCTGTAGTGGTTTTTATTGTTGGCGTGCTGCCCTGGCTGACGGCCCCAATGATCTTGTCCGGTTTAATCGAGGAGCAGGCCGCTGCGGATTTTAGCGGATATGAATTTCTCAGGGGCAATCCCTTAGCCCTGTTGCTTACCCTTTTGGGAGTTTATTTTATCTCGTCCTTTGCAGAGGAAGTGATCTACCGGGGATTTCTGATCAACCGCATTTCGGAACTAGCGGCAAATACCGGGATTAAGACCGTCATCGCCATCCTCGTGAGTTCGGTATTCTTCGGGTTGATCCATTACCAATGGGGTGCCATGGGGATGATCCAAACCGGGTTTTTCGGGCTGGCAATGGGCATTTGTTATGTTCTGCTCAGGAAAAAATTGTGGGTCCTGATCCTGGCGCATGCTTACATGGACACGCTGTTGTTGGTGAGTCTTTACCAGGCCGGTTCCTGAGGAGACAAATCCTTGCGGGTGGAAACCAAAAATTTCAGCCCGTCCCATAATTAGATCATAAGCTCCTTTTCGCCCATTCATGGACAGGAACCAGGACCCCTTTGATTTGTATACCTATATTAATCGGCGCTCTTCTTATCGAGGAACCCATTTACGTCCAGCCAGTGGACAAAGGCACCAAACCATCGATTGCTGGTGCGGTTGGGGTTGCCCAGGCCAAAACCGTGCCCGCCATTCTGATACAGGTGGAATTCCACGGGGATACCGGCTTTATACCAGGAGTCGATTACGCCGAACTGACCCCTGAAGAGGAAATCATCCGTGGCAATCACATTGAACATCGGCGGCGCGTCTTCCGGCACTTCAACCGGTCCCATCCCGCCATAAATCGGGCCGATAAAAGCCAGGTCCATGGTAGTTGAGTTCAGGGTGGAATGCATGGTAAGACCGGCGCCTGCGGAAAATCCGATCATCCCAATCCGATCCGTGTCAACTCCCCATTCCTCGGCGCGGTCCACGATCATCTTATAGGCCGTCTCGGCGTCCTCTAATTGGTTGGACAGGTCTAAACGGGGCGGGCGCGGAGGCGTTTCTTCAGATGCTTCATCGGATGTTTCGGCCGGAGGCGTTCTCGGGCGATGCATCCAGGCACTAAAGTCTTCTAGGGAAGGGTCGGTAGGATGGAGCCGGTACTTGAGGACAAATGCCGCGATTCCCTTGGCTGCAAGCGCTTCTGCTACTTCCCAGCCTTCATTTCCCATCGATAGCCACCTGAAGCCACCACCGGGCGCAACGATGACTGCTGCTCCATTAGCCGTTCCAGCTTCCGGAAGGAAAGGGGTGAGCGTAGCCGTTGTAATGTTACGGGCCATTGGATCGCCCCACTGGCGAAACCAGGACTCCGAAGCGGGTTGGTCTTCCACCCCGCCGGTCCCCAGGACAATGGCATTGGGTTCTTCCGGGGCCTCCAGCGGATAGATAGTGCCGTCTTGAGCCGTACCGGAGGTGGTCAAAAGAATTATAAAAGTCACCAGGGTTGACTTGAATACTTTTTTTAAGATGTTGCGGGTCATGATAAATGGATCTTGTTAAATTCTTTAATCCGATGAATATAGAGGATTATTAGCAACTATTGACCTCAAAGATGTGATTTCGTGTTATATGGATGAATCCGAAAGGATGCAAGAATACAAATCCTTGTATTCAGGTTTGTGATCATGGTTTCAATCCGTTATCCGGCCATACTTCCTTAATAGCTCCACTATCTCCTTTTCGGGCAGTTCATACACGGTTGTATTGTTCTTACCTACCATTGTTTCAGCGGCGATCAGGGCGTTCAATATGGATTCCTCGGTGGCCTGCGCCGTGGCCAGGAATAGCGCGGACATGGCATCGTTGGGAAGCATATGAACCTTCTGGCCATCTTCCCGGTCGGCCGCTCCCGGGTTGGCGGTGGAAAAGGCAAGGAAAATATCACCGGAACTGTTGCTCCCATAGCCTCCCAGTCTGCTGATGCCGATAGGCACCCTGCGCGCTATGCGCTTCAATTGATGCGGTAGCAGCGGGGCGTCGGTGGCAACTACAACGATGATTGACCCCCGATCTTCTTCCGATCGCAAGGGATCCCACAGCGGCATGTGATCCGCTACCTCCTTGCCCACCGGCACACCGGCAATGGTCAGGGAACTGCGGCTGCCGTAGTTGGCCTGTACCAGGACGCCCAGGGTGTAGGTGGTATCACCCAGTTGGATTTGACGCGAGGAGGTGCCGATTCCGCCCTTGAACAGATGGCAGATCATGCCGGTGCCACCACCGACATTGCCCTCTTCAACTGGTCCGGATTTGGCGTTATCCAATGCCGAGAACGCGTGTTCCTTGGTTACATGGAAGCCATTGATATCATTCAGGTCCCCGTCGTAGGTCTCGGCAACCACCGGCAAGGCCCAGAAAATATCCGGTTCGTTGGGCAGGGGGTCAAAATAGTTGTTTTTGAACTGCCATTCCACCACCGCGTCCCGGACCACTCCCACGCTGTGGGTGTTGGTGATCATCACCGGTCCTTCCAGAAAGCCTGATTCCTCCACCCAGGTGGTCCCCGTCATTTCGCCATTGCCGTTTAGGCTGTACCACCCGGCAAAGACCGGGTCGTAGTTTGGCCTGGGTAAGACGGCTGTAACGCCCGTACGGACCGGACCTTCGCCCACTGTCAATTTACCTTCGCCCGAAATAAGAGTGGTATGTCCAACCGTAACGCCATCCACATCCGTAATGGCATTGTAGGTTCCGGGTATACCATCCAGTGGGATCCCCAAATCCCGGGCTCTCGGCTGTTGACCAAAAGCGGACGACGCCATAAAGACGGCCGCTACCAAAACGTTTAATTGTAATTTACTCATTGCTGATTTGATTCCATAGTTCATCCTTAATAGGCCTGAAATTGATCCAATAAATATCCCCCTCGTCCGCTCCGCCCCGGTGAAAGAAAAGGTACTTGCCGTCAGGGGATACGCTCGCGCACATCTCACAAAGTTCCGTATTGATATCTGTCCCCAGGTTGTGGCCCACAGTCCAGATGCCGTCCTTATTGAAGCTTATGTACAGATCGCAATCTCCATATCCGTCCTCGCTTTCTCCGTCATAGATCATGTAGCTTTCATCCGGTGCGATGTAAGAATGGGCGATCCATAATCCGATCCCGTTTATTTCATTGGGCATCCTTTCAATGGCGTCATATCGCCCTCCTTCGTGTAGGGCCTGATAGATACCCCAATCCTCAGGTTTGTCTCCTTCTTCCCCTGATGTAAAATACAGGTTGCCGTTTGCTGCGGAGGTCAGGAACATCGCGAAACGTTCATCAAAAGGCTGCTCTAAAGGAATGGGCCGGCTCCAGCCGTCCGTGGTCTCCTTACTATACCATTGGTGTAGTCCGGATGATTTGGCTGTATCGTTCAGTGGCCTGGTACTTCCAAAAT
>JBNKHB010000155.1:0-6209 GCA_050290125.1 Robiginitalea sp. | reverse complement strand
TGCCATTTGCGGCGAATTCAAAGAGGGATGGATTCCGGATAATTACTATTGATGGGTCGTCTGCCCGCTCATCCAGGGAGCCCTGGGAAAACAATCGTTTTATGGAATTGCACGTACCCGACATTTTGGTTCGGAGCGCTACCCGGACATTGCATTTAAGGCTAATGGCCGCTGGTTCCTTCCGGGAAAAGAGCTAATTGAAGCAGCCGAATTGTTAAAACTGCTTTTGTCCGATCATCAACGGCTTGTCTGGAAAGCAGACCGATCGATGCAAGGCAAAGCGGTCCAGGTTTTAAAGGCCGATGATTTAAGTGTGGAATTCCTGAAAAAAGCTGGAAACGGCGCGCTCCAGTTCTTCGTTGGGAATCATCCGGAATTAAGCCAAGTGAGCCAAACGGCAACTGCGACGCTGCGCCTTACAACCGTATTGAACCCTTTTGGCGAACCTGTTTTACGAGGCGGTTACCTTCGCCTGGGCAGGATTGGAGAATCCCATATTCACTCCGGAACTCAAATCCGCGTGCCTGTTGATTTGGGAAGCGGGAGGATCGCCACGTATGGATTTTTGCCGAACTGGCGGCAAATCGATAAACATCCCGATAGCCGTAATCCCTTTCCACAAATAGCTTTCCCAAACTTTGACCAGTGCGTAAGAACCGTGATTGACCAGCACAGATCCATTCCGTATGTGCAATCCATTGGTTGGGATTTGGCCGTTGGCCCGGATAACGGCATCTACCTATTGGAGTGGAATGGCTATCATAACGATATCAAATTCTCGGAAGCGACTCAGGGTCCATGCTTTAAGGATCTTGGTTGGGATGAATTGTGGCGCTCGCTCGATCCGAATAAATTCGATCTGGAACTGAATCGGTATTACGTCGAATAGCTTTCCCTTTGCCAAGGTGCTAACCGATTTGTTTCCTTATTTTTACACTTCCCAAACACCCTGAGACGATGGCTGAATCAGCATTTGAAATTGATTATGACGAAAAGGAATACGCCGGAAATGCCAAACGCGTCCTCCAGCGTTATTTGAAGTATTGGCCATGGTTCCTTATGGCGGTCTTGTTATGTCTGGGGTTGGGCTATGCCTATATGCGCTATGCGCCAACCATTTACGAATCAGTAGCCAAGATTGAGATCATTGACGAATCGGAAGGAATTGATATTTCATCTGAGGCGCTTTCCCTCTTAGGTCAGGGATCGTCCATAAATATGGACAACGAAGTTGAGATACTTCGATCTTACCGTATCCTTCGACAGGTTGTCGAGGCCCTCGATCTGGATGTATCTTACTATGAAGTAGGTAACGTTAAGACCCGGGAAATTTGGAATCCTCCCTTCGCCATCACCAAACTGATTCCTGAGGACAGCCTGAGAGAAATCCATTCCTACGGAATTGTTTTTAGCGGTGATCAAATGACCATTACTGACGATCTCGACAATAGTCGGGTGTTTTCAAGCGTACCTTCGGAACCCGGAGCTTCTGGCTACCCATTTGACATTGCCATGAGGCCTGACGTTGACCGGTCAGGCATTCAAAATATTCGTTATAAAGTGGTTCTTACGCCAATGAAGGTTGCCGTAATGAATCTGGCAAAGAGCATTCGGGTCCAGCCGATTAACAAGAACAGCGAGATCCTTGCACTCTCACTTCGGGGGGAAAGCGTCAAACGTTCAGAATCCATCCTCAATGAACTGATCCGCAAGTTCAACCAGGACGGGATCAGCGACCGCCAGGCAATCTCCAAGCGTACGCTGGATTTTATCGACGAGCGCTTCTCAAGCCTGTCGGAGGAGTTGGATAGCATTGAGGTAGGGAAGGAAGACTTCAAACGGGTCAATAGCCTTTCGGACCTGGATTCCGACGTGGATTTTTCGCTGCAGCAGCGAGCCGTTGCCCAGGACGAGGTAACCCGCCTGGAAACGCAGGTGTCCCTTGCAGAACTCTTGAAACGGGCGGTTTCGGACCAAAGCACCTACAGCCTGTTGCCTGTGGATGTGGGCCTGGAGAACAGCGGCCTGAACTCCATGGTGGCCGAGTACAACCAGATGGCCATTGAACGCGAGCGGCTAACAACGAATGTCGGGGAAAGCCACCCTACTTTGGTGGCCCTATCGACCCAGTTGCAGAATTCCCGGGTAAACATCATGAAGACGATCAACGTCTATCAGACGCAACTGAGGTTGTCACTACGCCAGCTGAACCGAGAGAAGAACCTGGCCAATTCCAGGTTCTCTGCCCTTCCCGAAAAAGAAAAAATGCTGCGCGCCATCGAACGACAGCAAAGCATTAAGGAAAACCTCTTTATGATCCTGCTGCAGAAGCGGGAAGAGGCGGCACTGAATTATGCCGTAACGGCCCCTTCGATCAAGGTGGTGGACTACGCCCTTACCGATATCGAGCCGTTGTCGCCCAAAAAGCGGATCGTCTACCCGCTCTCCATGATGGTAGGCATGTTCGTGCCCTTTGTGATCCTGTACCTGAGATTCTCTATGGGCAGCAAGGTGATGGACCGGGCGGACCTGGAAAAAATGAGCCCTTCCATCCCGGTGCTGGGGGAGATCCCCACTTTTGGTAAAAAGAACAGCGTGATCAGCGCAGGAGACCGCAGCGTGCTGGCCGAATCCATCCGGATCCTGGGAGCCAATATCGGCTATCGGAGTGCCGTGGGAGAAGGCGAAAAAGCCACCAGTATCCTGGTTACCTCGGCCGTGAAGGGTGAAGGAAAAACCTCCCTGGCCCTGAACCTTGCCCTGGCGTATGCCGGCCTGAACAAACGGGTATTGCTGGTGGGGGCAGATCTCCGCAACCCGGGTATCCTGAAACATTTCCGGATCGATTCCCATGCCTACGGCCTTTCCGATTACCTGTCGGATCCGAAAGTTGACTGGAAGGACTGCATTGTAAGCGCAAAAGAGAAAAGCGAGTACCTCAGCGTGTGTTTTGCTGGAAAAATGCCGCCGAACCCTACGCAGCTCCTCTCCGGCAAGAAATTCGCCGGCTTCATGGAACGCGCTGCCTCCGAATTTGACGTGGTAATCCTGGATTCGGCGCCCTGTATGTCCGTAGCGGATACCCTGTTGATCGCCGGGCATGCCGACCTGACGCTCTTCTTAGTGCGCTTGGGCTACACGGACAAGAGCCTGCTGCGCTACTCAAGGGACCTGCATCAGAACCAGCAACTACCCAACATGGCTTATGTGCTCAACGATATGGGGTCGTTGAAATCCCGCAAGTATTATTCATAGGTTAATTAATAGCGCTAAAGGCGATATTAATTGCTTTGGTAGAGCAAGATCATGGAAAGCAGGCCTGAACAGGGTTTATCTTTGCTCCTATTTCACCAACAACAGTGACGCTTTCAAGAACGCTCCACTCTCCAAACCGTAATCTTCCGATGAGGCATCTGCAAGGGTTGCGGTCAGTTTTCGCTTCAAAGACAGGCCGCCTGAGAGTTGCAAGCGCAAGGCATCCGTGAGGTCGGTTGAAACCGTAGGCCCGATATTGTAGCGCGAAAACTTCAGGCTTTCCACCTGACCCAGATTTCCAGCAGTATCGGCAATGTCCAAGGCATATTCGTTACCCTGTAATTCTACCCGAAAACCCAATACCACTTTATCCAGGTGATATCGGAAGGCCGCCTGTACTGGTGCGAGCACAGCCACATCCACGCGATCCGACCGATAGGTGAACTCGGCGATCGGCACCAGTTGTGGCTCGCCAAATCCATTCGTATAGGCTAAGCCCAGGCCATATGTATAAGCCTGTCCGGACATCCGGCGGATCAGCGCGGAGGCTTGAAGCGTGAAAGCGTCACCTCCAAGATTGCCTGACAGGTCGGAGGCGAAGGTAGGGCTGATCATAGCCCTGACACCCCAATGATCCCCCAGCTTTTGCTGGATCCCGCCTGTAAGGCGGATGGCATGCAGGTTGGCCGATACGCTGCGGTCACCGGGCAGCTCTTTGAGCGGTCCGCCCAGGAAAGTGTAATCGGCTCCCGCTAGCAGCACGGTGTTCTCATTCTCAAGGCGGAAAGGAACCAGGATAAAGGCGCGGAATTCCTGAAGATCGATCTCGGTATCCGTCAGTTGCTGATTCGCTGGATTCTTCAAACCCACCGCCGGGTAAAGCGTATAGCTAATGCCTGCCAGATTAAAGTCCTCCTCCTGGGCTTCAAGACCAGTGCTGGCCATCAGTAGGACAGTAGCCGTGAGGAGTAAATGAAAGCCCCTTATTTTCTTGTCAATAGTGATCTTAATTCCCATCCATAAAGCTTTTGAATTGCTCCTGAAAATCGTGAAAGCTCCAACTCAAGGTGAGTTTGGTAACGGCGCCGTCCAGGGATACATTATCGCTGCCGGACGAAAAACTCTGGTTGTGCGTAAGAAATAAGTTTAGCCGGTCATTGATATTGAACCCTACCGTAGCTCCGATAAGATGAACCTGTTGAGCATCCTGCTCACGTACCACGGCTCCTGAATCCGGAGCGATAAATTCCGTTTGCCCTCCGCTCAAATAAGAATAATCCAGTGAAAGGAATGCCTTGGTAGTAATATCCCTGGTTAGATGGGACTCTAGGGAGAAAAGGCCCTTCTGATTTACTTCCAGTCCCTGGTACGCATCGTTATCACCCAGGAAGGTGTAGGCGGGAAATACTTCCAGGGACATCCGCCCCCCATCCACCAGTTGCCCAATACGCTGAATTACAGGAAAACCGAGTTTATATTTGAACTGGTTACTGCCAATATTCAGGGGGTTGCCTTCCTCATACTGACCAGTGGGGAATGTTACCGCGGCCTGGAAATATACCAGGGTTTTATTCTCGTGACGCACAAAATCCTTGATCATTAACCCTTTTGCCCCAATCAGATTGATTGTATTGGACCAAACCAGGTCCCCCATCCCATGCTGGAAAAAGGATTCCGAAGTTGCTGCGGGACCCTGGGGATCGAGATTTACCGTGGCGCGAAGGGTCCCGGCAGGAACAATGAGCGTCGAATAAAACGTACGCCCAAAGATCGGCTGGCTCCTGGTATAGGTCAGCATATAAAGGTTATTCGAAGCCACCACGCTGGGATTGATAAAACTCAGGTTATTCAGCGATGCATTCGCTTCCCCGCTAATTGCGTGTGCGCTTAATATGTTCAGGTTTTTCGGGAGTGGCCAGTAAGTCCTTGGGCCATCCAACTGGGCGTTGAGATTCAGGACCACCAGGCCCATCAGGAATAGGGTGAAATACCGGTACATATCCTATTTATTTTCCGGTTCAAAATCGATTTTCTCGCTCCCTCGCCCAAAATCAGGGTCGTAAACAGGGGGGCGAGGCGGGAGCTGTTCCTCTACACCGTCAAAAGGCGTTCGATTTGGAAGGATTACATTATTATTTTGTACGTATTCGTCCCATAAAGCAATCAGTTCATTGAGTTTCTCCGGATTGGTTTCTGCCAGGTCGTGCCGCTCCCCCGGGTCATCAGCCAGGTTGTACAATTCCCATTCTCCCGTGCCGATAGGCACATACATGTTCACGATTTTCCAATCGCCTTTCCGGATGGCCTTTGCGTTGTAGAGTTCGGTGCCCAAATAGTCAGATTCCGTGCGGGGGGAATCCGTGAAACCGGACAGCAGATCTTTCCAGGACTTTCCCTGGATCGGGATCTTCGTTTCTATCGATTCGGTTGAAATCCCAGCCAGGTCCAACAGGGTCGGCATGATATCCTTTACGTGCATCAGGGCCTGGGTATTAAGGCTTCCTTCACCTTTGAGCCCGGGTCCGGTTACGATCAGTGGAGACCGGATTCCGCCCTCGTATGTGGTGTATTTGAAGCCGTAAAACGGGGTGCAGGACACCTGCGCCCAGGAAGGACCATAGGCGGTGAAGGATTCGGCCCTTCCCCAGTTCTGAAATCCGTGCTTATAGGTTTTGGCCATCCAGTTCGCAGCTGCCGTGGCCGGGTAATTCCTCAGATTCGAGGCCTTGTCGCTAACATCCGGACCGTTATCGGAAAAGAAAATGACATAGGTATTATCATACATCCCATTCTTCTTTAGATAGTCCAGCAGGCGGCCTATTTGCATGTCCATATATTCCAGGACTGCGGCATAAACCTCCATTTTCCGGGCTACGACGACCTGACTTAAGGGTTTTAATTTCTCAAATCCGGGAACATACCATAAACGTTCGCCCAAATCGGACTGTTCCGGC
>JBNKHB010000154.1:0-6241 GCA_050290125.1 Robiginitalea sp. | reverse complement strand
CAGGTTCACATCGGGTTCGGCATCGGCAGGCTGCAACAGCACCGGCCCGGTAAAGCTGCCGTCGGCCAGGTGCAGTTCAAAGGGCAGGCTAAAGGTGGAAGTGGTGCCCGTACCGCTCAGAACAAGCGGGTATGCTCCGGGCAGCACGGATCCGGTGCCGCTGAGCGTCAACAGGACCGCCGTGCTGTCCGCCTGGACTGTGGTGGTCGAAAATCCGGCGCTGATACCGGCCGGGAGGCCGGATACGTCCAGGGTCACGGTTTCCGCAAACCCACCGAACCGGAAATACGTAAAGGCAAAGCTGGCATCGGCAGGCTGGCAGGCTTCTGCCACCAGGGCATCGGCAGCGAGGATAAAGGGCTGTTCCGCAATAGTGATATCCGCACGGTTCACCGCCAGGAATATATTGTTGGATGCCTTAACCATAATTCGCCCGGCGTTGGTGGCCAGTCCGGGCAGTTGTACCTGGGCGCTGCCCGTATTGGGCAATCCGCTCCCAAGCTGAATGGGGAAGGTCTGGCCTCCGTCCAGGGAGAGGAAAATATCCACCTCCTGGCAGTTGATGGGCCCCTGGTCCGTGCCGGCCACTTCCCAGTTCACCGATTGGATACTGCCGGCATTATATGTTTGAGGGCTTTGCTGGGACAGCAGTTCAAAGGGGCCAGTCCCTGCCAGGACGCTGACGCGTACCATATCCGAGCTGGATTGCCCTCCGCCCGGCGCATTGTCGCGGACCGTAACGGCAAAATTCAGGTCCCGTTCAATGGTGCTTACGGTTTCCCAGGCCGATCCCGTAGAGGGATTCACCAGGGTGAGATCGCCGCTTACCACGCGATCCAGGCGGGGAAAGTAACGGCGGGGAACGGTATCGGGCCGGAGCGACCTGAAGTTGGCGCCGCCGGGATTGGTGGGTCCGAAGGTTGCGGTGGTCACCACCCCGTCGTCAATCTGCTCCCAGGCATACGTGAGAACATCCCCGGCATCCGCATCCGAAGCGCTGGCCTCCAACACAAAGGGCGTTCCCTGAGGGATAATATAATCCGGCTGGGGGATGATCAGCGGCGGGTTGTTGCTCAGCGCCACCTCGGTTGCGCAGCTGGTCCCGGCAACATACTGTGAGATTTGGACGATGCTGAAATAGTGGAAATAATCGTCTCCGGTAGCCGCAACGTTATTTCCCTGGGCGATGCCTGCATACCCCATGATCGTTGTCCCGCTGGCGGGTTCGGCCTGTACGCCGGTCCCTTCGGATTCGAACGACCAGGTGTGGTTGGCCCCAAACTGGTGCCCCATTTCGTGCGCTACAAAATCCAGGTCAAAACGATCCCCTTCCGGTGTTGGAGTGGATGCAAAGGCACTGCCCTTCCTTCCGGAGCGGCATACCGCGCCGATAAACCCGGCATTGCCCGACTCGCTCCCGCTGTGGAATAGGTGTCCGATGTCATAGGCGGCGTCCCCTATTTGCGTATCCAGCGTATTTTGTACTTCCGAACTGAAATTGCCTCCGTAGGGATCGGTGACCGGATCTGTAAAGATCACCTGGTCCGTATTTGCAACCAATTCCAGGTTGATGGCCAGGTCGCGCTCAAATACTTCATTGATGCGGGTCAGGGTAGCGACGATGGCGGCCAGGGCCCCTGCCACGGTTCCTCCGTGATACTCCGTGTATTCCCCCGTGGTGGATACCGCCAGGCGGTAGCGCCTCAGGGTCTGGTCATCGTTCAGCAGGGTGCTCAATGCTACCGGTGCGGCCCGCTGCGCCACCGCGGCCTCGGTCTTGCACAGCCAGGTGGCCGGAAGCGTCGACTTCATGTCGCGGGAAAAGATCAGGTAGCGGGATGGGTTTTCGGGCATTTTCTCGATGAACCTGGCCTGATCCGAGCCCGGTTCGGAAACCATCCCCTGAAACCCTTTTGGCGTAACGCTGAAGCGGATCCGTCTGCCTGATCCGTCGGTGGAAACGCCCAGGTAGGAGCGGATCTGCGGATAACGCGCCTGCAGCGCGGGCGACATTACCGGACGCTCCTCCACCCGATACGCCTTCATCCGTCCGGATTCGTCCGGGAAGCGCACCACGGCGCTCTTCCTTCCCGAGTCGTTCAATGGCTCCAATGCATTTCTCAACGCGTTTTCATCCATTGCGAATACGGCACCGCGCTGTGGCAACAGCACTTGCTTTGAAGCGGTTACCCGATTCCCTGAAAATGCATCAGCGCGCCATATCCCAGGATCATCCTGTGCCTGGGAATAAAAGCCGATGAAGATAAAGGGAATTGCAAAAACAAGACGTAAGTTTGCCTTCATCCATGGGGCATTGCAGCTCTAAAAGTACGCCTTTTTTATTATTTTGTTCCCGTGATAACTGTCCGAGGCCTTAGCCAGTATACCGATCCGCGGCCCAGTGTGGTTACCATCGGAACCTTTGACGGCGTCCACGTGGGCCACCGGAAAATCCTGGAACGACTTATTGCGAGCGGCCGGTCCCTGGGCCTGCAGTCCACCGTACTGACCTTTTTTCCCCATCCGCGGATGGTCCTGCAGAAGGACAGCGACCTCAAGCTGCTCAACACTATCGGGGAGAAATCGGATATCCTGGAAGAGATCGGCCTGGATTGTCTGGTGGTCCATCCTTTTTCCAAGCAGTTTTCGCGGCTTACCGCAACGCGCTTCGTTCGCGAAGTGCTGGTGGATAAACTGCACACCCGAAAGATCATTATCGGATATGACCACCGCTTCGGGCGGAACCGCACGGCAAATATCCACGACCTGGAATCTTTTGGGAACCTCTTTGATTTTGAGGTAGTGGAAATCCCGGCCCAGGAAGTGGACGAAGTATCGGTAAGCTCTACCAAAATCCGTAACGCCCTGGAGGCCGGGGACCTGTCGGTGGCCAATAAATATCTGGGATACCAGTACATGCTTACCGGCACTGTAAACAAGGGCAAGGGCCTGGGGCGCGAGCTGGGCTTCCCCACGGCCAACCTGCACATCGATGACACGTACAAGCTCATACCGGCAGGCGGGGTTTACGCGGTGCGCAGCCTGATAGACCAGACGGAGGTTTTCGGGATGATGAATATCGGCACCAACCCTACCGTAGGGGGTACCGGTCAACATATCGAGATCCATTTCTTTGACACCGACCGGGATTTGTACGGCGAGACCATCCGGGTGCATCTGATCGAACGCCTCCGCGACGAGCGGAAGTTCAACTCCCTGGAGGAGCTTACAGCCCAACTGGAGCGCGACCGGAAACACGCCCGGACGATCATCTCGGGTCAATGATCTCCAGATTTCTCTTTAGCCGGATGGACAACAGCCCGCTGGTCCTGTTCCGGATCTTTTTCGGGCTGCTGCTGGCACTGGAGTGTTTCGGCGCCATCGCCACCGGCTGGGTAAAGCAGGTATTGGTAGCCCCTGAGTTCACCTTCAGTTTTATCGGCTTTGAATGGCTGCAACCCTTGCCGGGTCCCTGGATGTACGGGTATTTTACCCTGATGGGCCTGCTGGGGATCGCCATCTCGCTGGGCTACCGCTACCGGTGGAGCATGTTGCTCTTCACCCTGCTCTGGACTGGGGTATACCTCATGCAGAAATCGGCCTATAACAACCACTACTACCTGCTTATCCTCATTTCCGGGATCATGTGTTTTTTGCCTGCCAACGCGGCCCGGTCGCTGGATGTGAGGAGGAATCCCGCGCTCAAGAAGGACAGCATGTACAGCTATGTGAAATGGGTGATCGTGGCGCAACTCCTTATCGTCTACACTTTTGCCGCCATCGCCAAATTGTATCCGGGATGGTACGAGATGGAATTCGTGCAATTGCTGATGGAGCGCAAGGCGGATTATCCGCTGATCGGGGAGTTCCTTCAACGGCAATGGGTCCACCGCGGCATTGTGCTGTTCGGAATTGCCTTTGACTTTCTGGTCATTCCATTGCTGTTGTGGAGGCGCACACGGTGGTGGGCCTTCGGGGCATCCGTGTTTTTTCACCTGTTCAATTCCATCGTCCTGCAAATCGGGATCTTCCCCTACCTTTCCCTGGCCTTTACCGTATTTTTCTTTGAGCCGGAGACCATCCGGAAGCGCTTTTTTCCCAAAAAGGCCCGCCCGCTGCAGGAAGCCTTCCATCCGCCGCGGCATGCCGGTCGCATCCTGGCGGTGCTGGCGGTGTACTTTGCCATACAACTGGCTCTGCCGCTAAGGCACCACTTCATTGAAGGGGACGTGTTGTGGACGGAAGAAGGGCACCGGCTGAGCTGGCGCATGATGTTGCGCAACCGGCAGGGATCCATCCAGTTTACGGTAAGGGATAAGGCCACGGGCAGTACCCAGCTCATAAAACTCGACGATTTCCTGACCCGCAGGCAAATACGCCGCGTGGTAGCCTATCCGGATTTTATCTGGCAATTTGCCCAGCGGTTAAAACAACACTATGCGGCCCTGGGAAAAGAGGTAGCCGTTTATGCCAACGGGCGGATCAGCATCAATCGCAAGCCCTTTGCCCCGTTTATCGATCCGGAGGTGGACCTGGCTTCGGAACCCTGGGATCACCTGCGGCACCATGACTGGATCCTGCCCCCTCCCGAAACCTGGGATTCGGGGAATGCCGGCCCGGAGCATACCCCCGCCCACACCTTGGAAGATTCCACAATTAAGCACTAACTTTGGCGCCTAAACTCTGAAACTATGTTGCCCCTTCAGTTGATCCGGGAACAATCGGAAGAAATGGCCCAGGCCCTGGCGAAGCGCGGCCTGGATGCCCGGCCCATGCTGGAACGCATCCTGGAACTGGACCAACAACGCAGGGCCTTGCAGACGGAACTGGATCAGACCCTGGCCGAGGCAAACCGTAAATCCCGCGAGATCGGGGCCCTGTTCAAAGCGGGTAAAGCCGACCAGGCACAGGCCTTGAAAGAGGAATCTTCACGCTTAAAGGAGGCCTCCAAGGAGCTCGGCGACTCCCTGAATGCAGCGGCGGACCAGTTGCAGGAGGCCTTGTACCAGGTCCCCAACATCCCGCACGCTTCCGTGCCGGCCGGACAGGACGAAACGGCCAACGAAGTGGTGTTTGAATCCGGCCTGGCCGGAGACGCGCCCGGCGATGCCCGGCCGCACTGGGAACTGGCCGCTGAATACGACCTCATCGATTTTGAACTGGGCGTAAAGATTACCGGGGCCGGATTCCCGGTATATAAAGGTAAAGGCGCTCGCCTGCAGCGCGCCCTGATCAGTTATTTCCTGGACCGCAATACCGCTGCCGGGTATCAGGAGGTGCAGGTACCCCACCTGGTGAACGAGGCATCCGGATACGGAACCGGGCAACTCCCGGACAAAGAAGGGCAGATGTACGAACTGAAGGACGACAAGCTGTTTTTGATCCCCACTGCGGAAGTGCCGGTTACCAACCTCTTGCGCGACGAGATCGTGGAACGGGCCAACCTGCCCCTGCAGTATACGGCCTACACCCCTTGTTTCCGCCGGGAAGCAGGAAGTTACGGTGCTCACGTGCGGGGCCTCAACCGGTTGCATCAGTTTGACAAGGTGGAAATCGTTCGGGTGGAACACCCGGATCGCTCCTATACGGCCCTGGACGAGATGGTGGCCCATGTTAAAGGCCTGCTGGAGGAACTGGCGTTGCCATACCGCATCCTTCGCTTATGCGGGGGCGACCTGGGATTCACCTCGGCGCTCACCTACGATTTTGAGATCTGGTCCGCCGCACAGCAGCGCTGGCTGGAGGTGAGCTCCGTCTCCAACTTCGAATCCTTTCAGGCGAACCGTCTGAAACTGCGCTACCGCGACGAAGCGAACAAGGCGCAACTGGCCCATACCCTGAACGGCAGCGCCCTTGCACTGCCCCGTATCCTGGCCGGCATCCTCGAGAATTACCAGGAGAAGGACGGCATCCAAATCCCTGAGGTGCTGGTGGCCTATACCGGCTTCGAACGGATCGGCAGGGACTGACCCCCGGGGGTCCCCCTCCCCCACCCCAGGCACAAGGTAATCCGGTGCGCTGCAAGTTCGTATCTTTGTGGAAAACCCTGCAATGAAACGGCTCGCACCCCTACTGTTTCTTTTGATTTCCGGCACCCTGGCCGCCCAGGAAGATTTCCTGGCCAAGCAGTACTTCAACGACGGGGAATTTGAGAAAGCGGTGGTCTTCTACGAGCAGTTGGTGGAACGCAACCCGCGCCGGACGGATTATATCGAGAACCTGGTGGCATGCTACCATCAAC
>JBNKHB010000153.1:0-6251 GCA_050290125.1 Robiginitalea sp. | reverse complement strand
GAAGAGCCGGAAAAAATGGGCGACCTTTTCCAGAAGATCAAATAATTCAAGGTCCTGAAAGACTGTTTCAAAACCACCCGTCCGGGTGGTTTTTTTGTTGAGCCTTATTTAGCTACCGGGATCGGAGCGGCTTCCAGCAGCTCCAGTATCCGCGCGGTAACCTCCGGGCTGTCCCAGCGCGCTTGAAGATCGGGCATTTTCATGACCTGGCGCATAACCGCTTCCTGCAAATCGCCCTGTTCCAGGGCTTCCGTATAGGGGCGGTCCGAGAAGGTTACACGGGAATAGGCGGGTATCCACTTGTCAGGGTATTGAGCGGCAAAATGCCGCTCGATCTTCTTTTGCAGTATAAATGCAGGATCGGCGGTACGGGCGCTCATTTCCACAAAATTCCGGTAACTGAGTTCCGCAATCGCGTCGGCGTTGGGTTTGCGCTTTCGCTGGTACTGGTCAAAGATCAGGTCCCATTGGTCCCCGTGCGCCTCCATCAACTCGCTGAGAACAGTAATATCCTCAAAACCGGCGTTCATTCCCTGTCCGAAAAACGGTACGATGGCATGGGCCGAATCTCCCACCAGGGCCACCTTGTCCCAATAAGTCCACGGGTAGCACTTGATGGTCACCAGGGCCGAGGTCGGATTCCGGAAGAAATCGCCAGTCAGGTTTTCGATATCCTGGGTGACCGTGGGAAAATGGGACTGGAAGAATTCCCTTGTATCCTCCCGCGTTTTCAGGCTTTCAAAAGACACCTCACCTTCAAAGGGCAGGAACAACGTACAGGTAAAACTGCCATCCAGGTTGGGCATGGCGATGAACATGAACGCCCCCCTGGGCCATATATGGAAGGAATTCTTGTCCAGTTTATGGGTTCCGTCCGGATTGGCAGGGATGGTAAGTTCCTTGTATCCGACATCGATAAACTTCTGGGAATAATCAAAACGGCTCCGGCGCTGCATCTTGTGGCGTACCCTGGAAAAGGCTCCGTCGCAACCAAAAATATGATGGAATTGGTAGGGCTTCCACTCCCCTTTTTCGGTTTCGCCCGTATACAGCCGGGCTTCCGGCAGGTCAATGTCCCAAACTTTCTCCTCAAAGCGGAATTCCACCCCGGCGGCTTCCGCCAGGTCGATCATTCTCCGATTCAGGACCCCCCTGGATATGGACCAGATGGCTTCCCCATCCTTACCGTATTTCTGATAATATACCGGCTTACCCACCACGTGCATGGCACGCTGGTACAACGGGATGGCGATGGACCGCACTTCTTCCTCTATACCCGCACCCTTCAGAGCTTTCCAGCCCCGGTTGCTCATGGCCAGATTGATGGATCTGCCCGAAAATTCCACCGTCCGGATATCCGGCCGGCGATCGAACACGGTAACGCGGTGCCCGGCCCGCTGTAAATAAATTGCCAACAGCGATCCGACCAGGCCGGATCCCACAACGGCAATGTCCTTCATTTTTTGGGCCATACCCATTTGTTGATACTCCATAAAGGTAGTAAAACTGGAAAGAGCCGGTTATTTAAGAGAACGCAAACACTTATTTGTTTAACTTTTATTTATTTTTGTTAAACATTTTGCAAGTATGAGCTTAACAGAACCCGGCAAAGCGCCCTGTACCACGGCCCTCCACTGGTTCCGAAACGACCTTAGGGCAGCGGATAACGAAGGCCTTACCGCCGCCTGCAAAGCGGACCGGGTCCTTGCCGTATATTGTTTTGATCCCCGATCCTGGGCGGAAGGAGACTTTGGTTTTCCCAAAATGGGTCCATTCCGTGCCCGGTTTCTTTGGCAAACTGTCGCTTCGCTGCGGGAGGAACTGCAACATCTGGGTATCCCCCTATTTGTGTTCGTCGGGTACCCCGAAGTGGTGATCCCCACCCTGGCAGCAAGGCATCAGGTGAATTCCATCCATATCCAACGGGAATGGACGCGGGATGAATGCGAAGTGCGGCAGGCCGTGGAGCAGGCCCTCCCACCGGATATTGCGTTCCACGAATATTACGACCAGTTCCTATACCATCCGGACGAGATCCCTTATGGAGATTTCGAAAGGATCCCGGAAGTCTTTACGGATTTCAGGAAGCGATTGGAAGCCCGGGCCCGTGTAAGGCCTCCGATTGCCAAACCAATGCCCCGGGAGAACGGATTGTACGCCATTGGGATCCCACCCATGCCCGCTTATTCCGAACTGGGCATCCCGGCACCTGAAGCGGATCCCCGCAGCGCCTTCCCATTTCGCGGCGGGAGTCATGAAGGCTGGCAGCGCCTGCAGGCGTATATCTGGGATACCCATCGGCTGCGTATCTATAAGAAAACGCGAAACGGCCTGATAGGCAGCGAATACAGCTCCAAATTCTCCCCCTGGCTGGCCAACGGCTCCCTTTCCGCCCGTCAGATCTATTCGGAGGTCAAACGGTACGAACAGGAGGTTGTTGCCAACAGGGATACGTACTGGATGGTGTTCGAGCTAATCTGGAGGGATTATTTTAAATACATATCGCTCAAGCACGGCAACCGGATCTTCGGCTTGAGCGGTATCCGGGGCCGCAGGTTGCGGTGGAAGGATGAGGCCGAAGCCCTGCAGGCCTGGACCGAGGGGCAGACCGGGAATGATTTTGTGGATGCAAATATGCGGGAGTTGGCCGCAACCGGCTGGATGAGCAATCGCGGCAGGCAGAATGTGGCCAGTTACTGGGCCAAAGAACTACGGCAGGACTGGCGCCTTGGGGCAGCCTGGTTCGAATACCTCCTGCTGGACTACGACGTGCACAGCAATTGGGGGAACTGGATGTATAACAGCGGCGTGGGCAATGACCGCCGGGACCGAAAATTCAATCCATCGCTGCAGGCCCAACGCTATGACCCGTCCGGCAAATTCCGGAGGATGTGGTTGCAACCCACGCTCTTTGAATCGGATCCCGTATTTTGAAAACACTGCGGCTCATTCTGGGGGACCAACTCCACGCGGGGCACAGCTGGTTCCGCAACGCGGACCCCGACGTAACGTATCTGATGGCGGAAATGCGGCAGGAGACGGATTACGTCCGGCATCACATCCAGAAAGTACTGGCCTTTTTTGCCTCCATGCGCAACTTTGCCGCCTTTTTGGAGGACCGGGGCCATGTCGTCCGATACTTCCGGATTTCCGATGACGACAACCCGCAGCAACTGCCCGACCTGATCCGACAAGTGATTGCAGGGACAGCCGCGACCCGCTTTGAGTACCAGCTGCCGGATGAATACCGGCTGGACCGGCAACTGGCGGAACTTTGCAAAGAGCTGGACCTGGAAACCCGGGCTGTGGACTCGGAGCATTTCTATACCTCGCGCGGGGAACTCGCCCAACTATTTAAAGGCAAAAAGCAATTGCTGATGGAGTCGTTCTACCGCAAGATGCGGCAAAAGCACGGGGTGCTGATGCAGGGCGGACAACCGGTGGGTGGCAAGTGGAACTTTGACGCCCAGAACCGAAAGTCCTGGAACGGCCAGCCGCCCATCCCCCACGAACGCAGCTTCCGCAAAGACCTCAGCGCCCTGGAGGCCGAGGTTCGGGATGCCGGCGCCCAGACCATCGGCAGCGTGGACGCCTCCCTTTTTAGCTGGCCCACCTCCCGCCAGGATGGCCTGGCCGTATTGCGACACTTCTGCGATGCGCTCCTGCCCCATTTTGGCGACTACCAGGACGCGATGCACAGGGATGAAAGATACCTGTTTCATTCCCGGCTATCCTTTGCCCTGAACAGCAAGATGCTGACGCCCCGTGAAGTGGTGGAAAAGGTTGAAGAAGCCTACCACAGCAGCGAAGGGTCCATCCATATCTCACAGGCTGAGGGTTTTATCCGTCAGATACTGGGCTGGCGGGAATATATGCGCGGTGTCTACTGGAAGGAAATGCCGTCCTACTCCCGATGCAACCACCTGGACAACCAGGGCGAACTACCGGGGTTCTACTGGACCGGAGAAACCCGTATGGCCTGTCTTTCCCATGCCATTACCCAGAGCCTTGAGGATGCCTACGCCCACCACATCCAGCGGTTGATGATCACCGGGAATTTTGCGCTGCTGGCCCAGGTGCACCCGGATCTGGTGGATGCCTGGTACCTCGGGATCTATATAGACGCCATCGAATGGGTGGAACTCCCCAACACGCGGGGTATGAGCCAATATGCGGATGGAGGGCTGGTGGCTACCAAACCGTATGTGTCGAGCGGCAACTACATCCGGAAAATGAGCAACTATTGCAAGGGCTGCGCCTATTCGCCCAACCGGCGTACCGGAGAGGATGCCTGCCCCTTCAACGCCCTTTACTGGAATTTCCTGGAATCCAAACGCGCATACCTGCAGGACAACCCAAGGATGGGCATGATGTACAGCCTGCTAGAGAAAATGGATGCCGGTGAAAAGGAACGGTTGCGGAAGCGGGCGGCCGACATAATCGCCCACCCGGACAATTACTGAGGGTCCGGGAGCACAGCCGTCCTCGAAGGAGCATAGCCGTTCTGGAAAACGATGGAAGTTCCCCTGCGGGTTTTTACAAAACCTTAACGCAGCCCGGGCATCCGGTGGCGTCTGCCCCACCGTATATACTATAGAAAAAGACGCTTCGGCGACACTATATATGCAAGAAAAGACCTTCCCGGCACCAACCTGGAAGGTCTTTTCGATTTATCTTCTTTCCGGTTATTACTCCAGGATACCGTCCACAATTCCGTATTCCACGGATTCGTTGGCATCCATCCAGTAATCGCGGTTAAAGTCCTTCATGATCTTCTCCACGGTTTGCCCGCAGTTCTCCGCCAGGATCTTAGCGCCGATCTCGCGGGTCTTCAGGATCTCGCGGGCCTGGATCTCGATGTTGGAAGCTTGCCCCCTTGCGCCGCCGCTCGGCTGATGGATCATTACCCGGGCATGGGGCTGTATAAACCTCCTGCCCTTTGCACCTATAGATAGCAGGATAGACCCCATGGATGCCGCCAGCCCCGTGCAAATGGTGGAAACCGGGCTCCGCAGGGAAGTGATGGTATCGTAGATGGCAAAACCCGAGGTTACGTAGCCTCCCGGGCTGTTTATGTACAACTGGATCTCCTTGTCGCTTTGTAAATCCAGGTACAACAATCTGTCGATCACGTGCTTGGCGGAATCATCGTCTACCTGGCCCCACAGGAACACCTTGCGCTCGTCCAGCATGCGGGCGTCGATCTGTTCCTGTACCTTTCCTTTTTTTGAGCTCATAAACCGTTTCGGTTAAAGGCCAAAAATAATCATTTTAATAGAAAGATGCGGGGATCGGGTGGCTCCCTCTTTCTTTATTTGGGCTCCACGTCTACGCGGTTCTCCACAACGTCCTTGATGGGGACCACACTCTTGCCGGAATTCGTTTTAACGACCATAAAGATGGAATCCACGGATTCCACCGTCCCCTCAATACCCTTTTCGGGGATCCGGATCTTGTCCCCGGCTACATAAGTCTTCCGCGTATAGAAAGCCCGGAGCAGGTCGCCCAGGATCACCCGGGAACCCAAACCGAAACCGATGGCCAGGGCCAACAGGAAGGCTCCGAAGATGAGGGTGACGTTGCTCGTGATGATGGTGGTGTCCACCCCAGCCTGATTCAGGGCGGTAATGGAGACCATAATCACGATGACGAAGAATACCAGCTGGCTTACGATCTTGGAACCGCTCAGCTCAAACGATTCGAACAGGGCCTTGAGGGCCTTGCGCACATAAGACGCGATGTACAAGCCGATGAGGAAGAAGGCCAGCGCAGAGAACAGACGCGGCAGGTACCGGATCAGGTTCCCGATTTCCGTAGATACGATGGTCCAGTTCAGGATGTCGGCCAGCACGATCAGCAAGACCAGGTAGAGCAACCACTTGACAAAGCCGGTAATGATGGCGGGCAAATTGAGCTCGATACTGGAACTTCCAAAGAGGTCCATCTCGTTGAGTTTCTCGCTCAGCCGGTCCAGTCTGGAGGCCTTGAGGAGGCGTTTGACGATCCACAGGATGACACGGATGGCCAGCCAGCCAAGGAGCCCTACGATAAGGGCGCCGACAACGCTCGGGAGGGCCGACGAAATCTCAGCTCCCATGCTTTGCAGGGAGCTCAGCGTTACTTCCTTCCATTGATCAATTTTTTCCATTGGTGTGCAGGTTATTTGGTGTTAGTTCTTTTTGCGTTTCTTGCGCAGGGTCCGTTCGATGGCTTCCGGGTAATTATAAGCCACCAGGGAACCCACGTCCATC
>JBNKHB010000152.1:0-6261 GCA_050290125.1 Robiginitalea sp. | reverse complement strand
AAGAACGTCTCGAGAAGAGTCTCGAGGAGATCGGTGCCCTGGCGGCGGGTCTGGCCCACGAGCTCCGCAATTCCCTCGCCACCTTGAGAGGGTATCTGACGCTCGCAGCGCGAAGACCCGACGAGGGGAGCCTCGCCGACTACCTGGTCGAGATGCAACACGAGGCGGATCACCTGCAGCGCATCCTCGGTGAGGCGAGGGTTCAGGCTCTGGTCGCTAACGTATTTTTTGACGTCCGCCCGATGATCGTCCAGGGCGTTCATCAGCCCTTTTCTATTGAGGGCTAAAGGGATCATACTCGCTCCGTCCACCCGAAGGTAATATTCAGAGGCATCGAAATATTTGGGGTCGCGGGCATCCTCATACCCGTGTTCGGGTAATGCCGCCTTGCGGAAGTTCTTCACCGGCTTTTTGTACAGCACCGCTTTGTCCCCATCGTTCAACCGCATGAAAAATGCCCGTTTGATCTCCCGGCCTTCCCGGAAGGGGTGTACTTCATAAGCGATTCCTTCCAACTCCACGGTGATGTTCTCCCGCTTCAGCAACGTGCGTTCTTTGCCGCCCGGGCCCAGGTATTCCATTTCGCCGGTAAAGGCATTAAAGCGCATCAGCCGTTCTTCCTCTATGGTGCCAGTTGGATTCTGAATGGTGATGGTCCCTTTTTTAAAGATCTCGTTGACATAAGGCGTGCCCAGCACCGGCAGTTCGTATACCTTAGTCTCGAGCATACTGTGGTGCCGCATCAAATTGTTCCCATTATATTGGGCCGACACTGCCAGGCATCCAAGCAGGGCCAATACTAACAGATTCCGTTTCATAATTCATTATTTTAATGAATAATATACGAAAATTCGGTCAGATTTACAATCAATTAACTCCTTGTTAGGTATTTACTCCTTTGCGGAATGGATGACGCGTTGCGGGAACGGGATCTCGATCCCCGCCTGGTCGAATTCGGCTTTCAGCTGCTCCAGGACATGGAAATGGGCCGGCCAGAAATCCGCGTTGGCCGCCCAGAACCGAAGGCTGAGATCCACCGAGCTCGCACCCAGCTGCCCCACGTAGACTTCCGGCGCCGGCTCTTCCAGGATACGGGCATCTTGCCGGCAGATTTCCAGCAGGATTTCCTTGGCCCTGCGGATGTCGGAACCGTATCCGATCCCCACCTCGATCTTATCCCTACGGGTCCCTTCGGCATTGAAGTTCACGATATTGTCGTTGGAGAGTTTCCCGTTGGGAATGATGGCTACCTGATTCCCGAAAGTATTGAGTTTGGTAGTGAAAATGGAAATTTCCTTGACCGTGCCTTCCACGCCCTGCGCGGCGATAAAATCCCCAACCCGGAAAGGCTTGAAGAGCAGGATGAGTACGCCACCGGCAAAATTGGCCAGGGATCCCTGCAACGCCAGGCCGATCGCCAGGCCCGCCGCACCCAACATGGCCACCAGCGACGAGGACTTGACGCCCAACTGGGTAATGACCAGTACAAAGAGCAACAGCTTGAGGCCAATGCGGATAAAGCTCTGTAAAAAGGTTTCGAGCGCCTCGTCGTAGTCCTTTCTTTCAAAGAAGCGGTGGACCAGGCCGTTGATCAGGCGAATGACCCAAAGCCCCACCACCAAAATGATCAGGGCCGTAACCAGGTTGGGGAGGAATTCCCAGAACCAGGTTAATGCTTTTTCCAAATACTCCGTATAATTTGCGATCTCGTCCATATAGATGTTACTTGTTTTAGGGGTTGAATAGTACTAAAATCACCGCAGGCCACCAAGCCGGCGTGTTCTAAATATTAGTTTTTAAGGCCGATTTCAGGGCATCCAGGGCCTCTGATCCCGAGTCCAGGGGCGCCTGGCAGGTGCCTTCCCGGCAGATAAAGAAACGGGTGTCGCCCTGCCGGAATCTGCCCTGGAACAGGGGGAGTTCCGACACCCGATCCGACACCGCCAAGAAGCAATGTGGCAGGTAGGACCTTCGCAACAACTGGCTTTCCGCAACGGCCTCCGGCCCGCTTACCACTACTTCCAGGTATTCCGTTTTGAGCCAAAGCGCCAGTTGCAGCCAGTTGCAGTGTTGTCCGCTGTATGAAGCCAGGGCTTCGCCCACCTCTGCCAACATGGCCCTCGAACGCTCCATCCATGCAGGCTCCCCGTAAAACAGCCCCAGGCGGTACAAATTCTTGGCCATGATGGAGTTGGACGCCGGGATCACGTTGTCGGCCGTTTCCACCGTCTTGCGGATGAGCGGGGCAGCGGCATTTGAACTGAAATTGAGGAGCGCCCGGTCGTCTTCCGAGTAATTCGTGAGCACGTAACCGGTCAGTTTCTTCGCCTCCTCCACCCAGCGGCTGTTCCCGTCCAGTTCATACAAGGCAAGGTATCCCTCCGCTACCGCGGCATAATCCTCCAGAAAGCCCGGGATCAACTCCCGGCCTTCTTTTGAAGTGTGCGGCAGGCTGCCCTCCGGACCGGTCAGTGCGGATAGAAATTCGGCAAGCCGGGTTGCGGCTGCTCCGGCCTGCTCCAGGCCGCAATAGCGGGCAGCATCCGCCAGCCCCTTTAAAAGGAGCCCGTTCCAGGAGGTGATGACCTTGTCGTCCAGTCCGGGTCGGGGCCTTTGGTTGCGTCTTTTCAGCAGGAGTTCGCGACTCCGGGCCAGACGCGACTTCAGCTCTGTTGGCTCCAGCCCCAACCGCTCGGCCAGGTCAGCTTCACTATCACTCCGTATCAACACGTAATTCCCTTCTTCCCAGTGCCCGAGGGCATTCACGCCATAGGCCTCCGCAAAGAGGTCGAAATCCTCCCCGAGCATCTCCCTGAGTTCCGGTTCCGTCCAGACGTAGTAGGCCCCCTCTGCGGAACTTCCTGCCGCATCCGGGCTATCGGCGTCCAGGGAGGCGCAGTACCCGCCCCCGGGCGCCTGCAACTCCCGCTCCGTAAAATTCACGATCCCGGCTGCAATATCCTTGTACAACGGGTCTTCATAACAAGCATTGGCCCGGGCATACAGGCTCAGCAACTGAGCGTTGTCGTACAGCATCTTCTCAAAATGGGGTACGTGCCAGCGGGCATCTACCGAGTAGCGCGAAAATCCGCCTCCTACCTGGTCATACAGCCCTCCATAGGCCATACGCGTGAGGCTGGTGGTTACGTGTTCCCGGATCTCCGGATCCCCGGTAGTTTCGCCCCAGTGCATCAGCAGTTCCAGTCGTACGGGCATCATGAATTTCGGGGCGCCCTGCGTTCCCCCGTATTCGGGGTCAAACCGGCCTTTCCAGCTGTCGATCCACATCTTCAACACCTCGGGTCCCGGAATGCCGGCACCGCCCCGGGGTTCACCTGCATGGATTTTCCGTACCGCAGTGGTGAGGTCCTCGGCGTATTCCCTTACCCGCTGGGGCTGTTCGCGATAAATCCGGGCCAGATGCGCCAGGGCTTCCATCCATTGCGCTTTGGGCAGGTAGGTAGCGCCCCAAACAGGTTTCCCATCCGGTAAGGCCACAATGTTCAGGGGCCAGCCCCCCGAACCGGTCATGAGCTGTAATGCGTCCATGTAGATGTGATCCACGTCCGGCCGTTCCTCCCGGTCCACTTTTATGGGTACATACCGGGTGTTCATGAGTTCCGCCACTTCCGGATCCTCGAAGCACTCCCGCTCCATCACATGGCACCAGTGACAGGCGGCATAGCCTATACTTATCAGGATAAGGGTGTCGTTCTGCTGTGCTTCTTGCAGGGCGGCATCGTTCCAGGCCACCCACTGCACCGGATTGTAGGCGTGTTGCAACAGGTACGGGCTGGTCTCGTGAATGAGGGCGTTGGGCTGTTTGTTCGTATCCATGTTCGTAGGGGGATGCTGGTTGCCTGGGCCTGGAGGCGCGGACAAAAAAACGCCCCTTCCGGGGCGCTGTTTCTAAAGGGAACCCTTGGGTTACTTCACTTCAAAAGTGATCTTAACGTTTACCCGGTAGTTTTCGATCTTCCCGTCCTTAACGGTAGCGCTTTGCTCGTTGATATAGACTGACCGGATGTGATCCACGGATTTATTCGCCTGATTCAATGCGTTTTTGGCTGCGTCTTCCCAGCTTTTGTCGGAATTCGCCAATACTTCAATTACTTTTAATACTGCCATTTCTTATGGTTTTTGTGTTCCCCTTGAAAGTACGGAATCCCGACCGAATCCCAAAGCTGTATCGGACAAAATCAGCCGTTGATCGCCACTACCTCGGATACCTTGTCGCCGAGCATATTCTTGAGCATGGTTTCGATCCCGTTCTTTAAAGTAAAGGTGGAAGAAGGGCAGCCACTGCACGCTCCCTGCAGCACAACGTGTACGGTCTTGCTCTCCGTCTCGTAGGACTGGAATACGATATTGCCGCCGTCACTGGCCACTGCCGGTTTCACATACTCTTCCAGGATGTCCGCAATCTGACGGGAGGTCTCGTCCCATTCCGGATGGTAGGCAAGTGCCGAATCGGTTCCGGCGCCATCCCCTTCTGCTCCCGGGCTTATGACTTCCCCACCGCCCACCAGGTACTCGCGGATGAATTCCCTGAGTTCCATGCTGACCTCATCCCAGGCGGCCATGTCGTATTTGGTGACCGAGATGTAATTAAGGTCCATAAATACTTCCTTCACAAAGGGGAATTCAAACAATTTACGCGCCAGGGGCGCATCCTTCGCCTGGTCGATATCCTTGAACTCATAGACGCGGTCCACCAGTTTCTTATTGGCCACGTACTTCATTACGGCGGGGTTCGGTGTAACTTCGGCATACACGGTGACGGGTAAACGGGGCTGCACCTCGGTCTCGTTGACCACGGGCTCGCCGTCATTCAGGTACTCCACCAGTTGCTGGGCAACGGAGTCCTTCACATCGTCCCATTCCACAATGTCAAAGCGCTCCATGGCCACGAAGTTTCCGGAGATATAAACGGTCTTGATAAAGGGCAGGAAAAATAGCTGCCGTGCCAGCGGGGAATTACCAGCTGCATCGATATTCTCGTATTCGTACTGGCCTTTTTCCACCAGGGGGTGGTTGGCCTCAAATTTCATGATCCTGGGATTGTTCGTTTCCTGCAGGGTGATCACATACTCCTTCATGGTGCTCAATTTGACACAAAAATACAGTATTTTCAGGGGATACGACTACATAATAATACCTGCTTTATCCCGTTATACAGTATATTTAAAGGCATGTTAACACACGCCCCGCCCCAATATTGATGAAAAGAATCCTATTCTGCCTGGCAACCGTTTTTACCCTTGCCGCTTCTTCGGGGCTGGCCCAGGAGGGCATCCCGGTATACTTCGACTACCTTTCGGACAACTACTATCTGATCCACCCTTCCATGGCCGGTATCGGCGAAGGGGGCAAGATCCGCCTGACTGCGCGTAAGCAATGGTTCAGCGTGGACGAGGCGCCCAACATGCAAACTCTGAATGCGCATTACCGCATCCCGGACACGCGCAGCGGGGTAGGGGCCATCCTCTTTAACGACGCCAACGGCTATCACGCCCAGACCGGGTTGAAGCTCACCTATGCGCACCACCTGAATTTCGGGGGGGACTTCCGGATCCTGAACCAGCTGTCTTTCGGGATCAGCCCGACCATCCTGCAAAGCAGCCTGGACGAGACTGAATTCCGTTCCGTAGTCCCGGATCCCATCATTACGGGTTCCAAGATCAGCGCCACCTATTTTAACGTGGACCTGGGCATGTCCTATTCCTATATGGAATTTTACGCCCATGCCACTATCCTGAACCTGCTTGAAACCGAGCGCCGGCTCTATCGCATCGGCCGCGCCGACCCCGATAACGTGCCCGTTATCGATAACCTGAGGCGCTACCTGTTCTCTGTCGGCTATGTATTTGGCCGGAGCGAGTGGCGCGTAGAGCCCTCTGTGATGCTGCAGATGACCGAATTTACCCAGGAGAAGACCATTGACCTCAACGCCAAGGTATACCGCGATGTCGCCTTCGGGACCGTTTGGGGCGGGCTGTCGTACCGCCGCAGCTTCGACGGGGCCCAGTACGTTACGGGCGGCACTTTCGGCGAGCAGCGCCTGCAGCTTTTCACCCCCATCATCGGCCTGAATGTGAACCGGTTCATGTTCTCGTACAACTATTCGTACCAGTCAGGCGACATCCGCCTCGACAACGGCGGCTTCCACCAGATCACCGGCAAACAGGACCTTCTGCTTCGGCACCCAGGCAATAATATCGCCAGCGGTATGGCCGCGACCACAGTACTCCAGCACCAGGT
>JBNKHB010000151.1:0-6267 GCA_050290125.1 Robiginitalea sp. | reverse complement strand
AAAAGCCGCTGGGACTCGTTACCGGCCCTGGAGGTGCATATATCCTTCGTTCCGCAAGGCCGGGAACACGCCCGGATCCTTTACCAGGACGTGGCCTGGGGGCAGGAGGGGCTGTACGATTGTCTAAAAGACATCCGCCTTGTTCGGGGCAGCGGGGAACTTACGGTAGTACGCGATAGCGGCTGGGTAGACATCCATTACACGCAACGGCCGGATACCCTGGAGGTGGCGTATACGGTTATTCAGGACCGCCCCGGGGATGGCCCGCAGACTCCCGTATACCGGCCTATCATACAAGAGGAGTACTTCCAGGTATTTTCCCACAATCTTTTCATGGTACCGGAAGGACTGGACAATTCGGGTACGGATTCCACCCGGATACGCCTCAGTTGGAAAGGTTGGGGTCCGGGAGAAGTAATCCACAACAGCTTTGGCAACGGAAAGCGCAAGCAGGACCTTGGTGTGCTGCCGGTCCGCTCCTTCCACAACGCCATTTTTGCCGGTGGGGATTTTAGAATCTATTCGGATAGCATACAGGGAAACAGCCTTGTTATGGCAATCCGGGGTACGCATGACCAGACGGAAGAGGGCGAAGTTTTCCGATTGCTTCGCAGTACGGTAGAAGTCCAACGCAATTTTTGGAGCGACCATAGCCAACCTTATTTTACGGTGCTGTTACGGACCTTTCCCCTGTCTGAAGGCAGCAGCTTTCAGGGAACCGGCCTCACCCAATCCTTTGCAGCCTCCGTTTCGCATAATATGGGCCTGGATACCGAAGGCCTGGCCTATCTCTTTAATCACGAACTCCTGCACAACTGGATCGGGAACGGTATCGAAAATGAGCGAGAAGAAGCGCAGTACTGGTTTAGCGAAGGTTTTACGGAATATTACACTTTAAAGAATATCGCCCGCCACGATCTGGCAGGCCTGGGTGCGGATTACGCCTTGGGCTATCTGAACGAGGCGATACGGCTGTTGGAGGCTTCCCCTGTCCGCAATGCCCCGAACCAGGCAATTACCTACGAGAACTTTTGGAAAGACCGCAACTGGCAGAAGTTGCCCTATCGCAGGGGCCTGTTATTTGCCTTTGTGCTGGACCAAAAGTTACGCAGGGAAAGCAACGGGGCTAAATCCCTGGACGACGTGATGCGTAATCTGCTGGAAGCGGCCAGACAGCATGGTACCAGACTTGGCCATGACCATTTTGTACAAACCGTGAATGGCTGCCTGGGAACGGATATTAGGCCGTTTTTTAAAGCGTACATCGAGGACGGCAACCCCTTGCCGCTGGAGGAACTCCTGACCGAATACGGTTTCGACTTCACCCGGGGCGCCGATCTGTTTGAACTGGGGTTTTCGTACGAAACGGAGCAGTGGATGGTTACGGATGTGGATAGCGGATCGGCAGCCTTCAAAGCGGGCGTTCGGGCAGGAGACCGCATGGCGGGCCGGAGCATTCATTTCGGGGATACCGAAAAACAGGTGGCGCTGGTTTTGGAACGCGAAGGTCGTCGCATCGCTGTCCGCTATCTCCCGGTGCGGAAATCAGACGTGGTGCAGTTAAGCTATTCGGATCACAATAAGGGGCTGTTCAGTAGGTAACTTTTTGGCCCCGGGCCAGCGTGATCCCGTCGTCGATGAGGTGGCCCACCTCCGGACGCAGCCGTTTGACTTCTTCCAGGTGTTCCAGGATCTCGGCGGCAAATGCGCGGTCGGAATCCCCTTGTGCCAGTTCAAAAAGTTCAATGGAGAGCAACCAGTCGTTCGGGAAATGGTTCTTTATTTCCCCCAGCACTTTGTTGCGCGAGATGGCCGGCGAACTGCCTTCCCGGAATTCCCGCACCTGGCCATAGAGCTTTTCAAGGCGCAGGCGGTCGGTGTCCTTTCTGACCTTTATGGTCCGGGTGGAAGGCACATGGGTGACCAGGTCAAAGCTGGCCAGGTCGGCCGGGCCGTTAAAAGCCGAAACGATCTGGCGGCCCACCGCCATGTGGTACAGGCCCTGTCCGGGTGCGAACAACACCTGGTCCAGATGCTTTACCAGGCAGTTTTCAAAAGTGATCAGCAGGATCTTGCCCTGCAGGTTCCGCGTCCCGGTAATGATGTCGCCTTCCACGGAGATCCCGCCCTCAAATTCCAGGGTTGCGCGCTCGCCTTCGTAGATATTATAGGCCTTCAGGTCCCTGGGGCTCATGTCTTCAATGGCCAGGTTGATCCCGCGGAGTTTGCCGACCGGGGCGCCGAAGCCATCCGGGTGATGCGCCCTTCCGTGGCCGATCAGCTCCTTCTCGCGGTAGGCGAGGGCTGTGGGCCCTTCCGTACTAAGGTAAGCTGGTTTTCCATCGTGGGCGATCGCGCGGGTAAAGATCCCGGAGATCTGCAGGCCGGTGCTGAGTTCAACGGTGCCCAGGGCCGCTGAACGAATGAGTTTCTCGAGTCCGCCGAGCCCGCCTTTGCGCAGCGCCATGGTCTCCGCAAATTCCTCCAAAACCTGGCTCAGGTAGGCGAAATCGGGCGTAACGAACAATTGAGGCTGGGGTTTGGTGATGTCAAAGGAGGTATGCGCGGCGGCTATGGAATAGGGGATCTTCTTTACTTCCGGGCGCATGCACCAGCTGCTCTCCCCGATGGAGGACAGCAAACCGGCTCCGTAGATCTTCGGGTCCTCCGGGGTACCGATCAGCCCGTATTCCACGGTCCACCAGTGGAGGTTCCGGATGAGCGCCATTTCGCTTGGATCCCCCAAGTTCTCCTGCAGGGTTTCAATGGCTGCTTCCGCCTTGCGGACCTCGTCCGGGTCCGTGCCCGGGGCTTCCTTGATGATCGAGAGATGGCGTACCGCTTCATAGAGCTCGTAGTCTTCCGAGCTGGAGATCGCCTTACAGCCGATCTCCCCGAACCGCCGCAGGTATTCCGCATATTCGGGGTTGGCGATGATAGGCGCGTGGCCCGCGCCCTCGTGGATGATATCCGGGGCCGGGGTGTATTCGATGTGTTCCAGCTGCCGGATATCGGAAGCGATGACCAGGACGTTATACGCCTGGAATTCCATAAAAGCTGCCGGCGGGATAAAGCCGTCAACGGCCACGGCCGCCCAGCCGATCTCCTTCAGGATTCGGTTCATCCCGTACATATTCGGGATATGGTCCGTGGTGATCCCGGTTTTGGCCAGCCCGGGAAGGTAGGAGGGATGCGCTACCCGGCTCAGGTAGTCCACGTTCTTCCGCATCACATAGCGCCATACCGCCTGGTCAACCGGGGAATAATCCTCGTAATCCTGGGGTTTGATAAACTGCCTCAGGTGTTTTGGGAGGCGATCCAGTATCGGATTGCTTTCGTAACTCATGAGTGGGGTTCTGTGTCCTTAAAGATACGAAATCGGGTCCATGGGTCCCGAACAAAAAACCCTGCCGCCGGCAGGGTTTTATTCGATCAGGGATTCATGGCCACCGTTTCCGGCGGGTATTTCTCAAGGATTCGGGAAACGAATTCCCGGATGCGCTGTTCTTTCTTTTCCACGCTTTGCGAAGAGGTCAGGATGCCGCTGCCCCTTCCCTGCCAGACCAGTTCCTTGCGCTGGGCGTCGATGAGGTCTATGTACAAAGCGCCTTCGGTACGGCTGCTCACTTGCGGCCCGTAAGCTCCGGGGCCCCAGACCCAGGGATTCCAATATCCCCAACCCCAGCCCCAGCCCCAGCCGAAGTTGTTGTTATAGACATCCACGCGTTCCTTTTCGGTGGTAAAGATGCTGACCAGCAGGTCCGGATCAGAGGATTTTACGAAACCGCGGGAAGTCATTTCCGCTTCGATGGCGCGCAGGATGCGTTTCTTATCAAGATCGGAAATCTGGGCCTTATCGATCCCCGTTTTATAGAATGCGTAGGACTTATACTCGGTAAAATCGGTGTCGCGGTCATAGTCGGAAAGCACGCGCACGGAGCTGCAGCTGGCCAAAAAACCGGTAGCCGCCAGGATCAGGGTAAATCGAAGTAAGAGTTTCATAAGCGTGGATTTTAATCAGCAATTTTTTCTTTAAAAGCCTCAAATACCATGCCGAATAACGGATTATCTGCGGGTATTTGTTTTCGGGTCATAACCGTACGGGCAGTGCCTGCAGCCGCTTTCGCAGCAATATCCCCTTTTCAGGAGGTATTGCTCCGTAAAAACCCGGTATCCGCCCTTATCCCAGTAGTAATCTCCCTCCTCCAGAGGTATGTTATCTTTCATAGTGACGGCCGCTCTCACCCATCCGGCTTCAGCCATAAAATTACGAAAAGGCGGACAGACCCAAGAAGCCGATAGCCTATCGTACCCATGGCACAACTTGTCGAAAACCAAAAGTGAAAAAGCAATATATTTGTATTGGGACGTTTTATAGCTGGATGATTCTCATATTCAGACACTTCTTTTACCGGAATTATGTGGGCCTTTCGCTTTGGCCTTTCATATTCCTGCGCAGCCCGGCCCTCCGGCAGGATGCCGTACTCATCAACCACGAACGGATCCATTTACGGCAGCAGGAAGAGCTCCTGGTGGTTTTCTTTTACCTGTGGTATCTGGCCGAGTGGGTTTTCCGCTGTTTCTGGTACCTGGACCTCTACCGGGCCTACCAGAACATCAGTTTTGAACGGGAGGCCTATGCCAACGAAAGGGACCTGGATTACCTGGGTTCGCGAAGGCCATACAGTTTCCTTCGCTACGCTTTCCGGGCCCGCTGATCCATGGTACGGGCCATAAATCAGGAAGTCCGGATTCCGGGCCTTGCCGATACAGGCGTAAGGCTCTTCATCAAACGGGAAGACCTGCTCTTTCCGGAATGTTCCGGCAATAAATTCCGTAAACTCAAATACAACCTGGAGGCCGTCCGGCAGGCCGGACTGGGAAAGATCCTCACCTTTGGCGGCGCTTATTCCAATCATATCCAAGCCACTGCTGCCGCCGGGCAGCGGGCCGGCCTGCAGACCATCGGGATCATAAGGGGGGAGGAACTGGCGTTCCGGCCTTTAAACCCGACTCTTGAGGATGCGCGCGCTGCCGGAATGACGCTGCATTTTGTATCCAGGGAGGAATACCGGCTACGCGAAGATCCGAAGGTCCTGGCGCGCTATCAGGAGCATTTTGGCCCGGCGTATATTTTACCGGAAGGCGGCACCAACGAGCTGGCCGTTAAAGGTTGCGAGGAGATCCTGGGCCCGGAAGACCGGGATTTTGACCTGGTTTGTTGCAGCGTGGGAACCGGGGGAACGCTGGCAGGGCTGGCGCGTTCTGCGGCACCTGGCCAGTGGGTGAGGGGCTATGCGGCCCTGGCATCCGAGGGCCTCAACGCTTCTGTCCGAAGATGGTGCGGGCGCAGCAATTGGGAAATTACGCATCTCTACCATTTAGGCGGGTACGCGGCTGTGAGGGCAGAATTGATCGATTTCATGAATCGGTTTCACGGGGAAACCGGAATCCCTTTGGACCCCGTGTATACCGGGAAAATGATCTACGGAATCGTTGAGGATGTGGCCAAGGGAAATATACCCCCAGGCAGTCGAGTGCTCGCCATCCATACGGGTGGCCTTCAGGGAATTCGGGGGATGAACCGGCAATTGAAGAAAAAGAACTTACCTTTGCTCCATCTATGAGAAAGATCCTGGTTTGCAGTTGTGTGGCTGGGCTGTTGCTCGCGGGTTGTGGCGGAAAGAAACGCGCTGCCAGGTCCGCCAATGCAGGAACGCAGTCAACCGCCACCACCCATACGGAATCCTTTCCCCTTCCTGAGGATCCCGGCAAATTCGTTTATTTCCCGGTGGATAATCCGGAAGAATATATCCGGACCTTTTCCAATATCGCCCAACACGAGATGGAGCATTACGGCATCCCCGCCAGTATCACCCTGGCTCAGGGCCTGCTGGAAAGCGGCTTTGGCAAAGGCGCTCTTACCCGGAAGACCAACAACCACTTCGGGATCAAATGCCATACGGGCTGGGACGGCGATTACGAGCGGCACGATGACGATGCGCGCGGCGAGTGTTTCCGCAAGTACAACCATCCGATGTATTCCTACCGGGACCACAGCATCTTCCTTTCTTCCCGCTCGCGCTATGCCGGCTTGTTTCGGCTCAAGCCGGACGATTACCGCAAATGGGCACATGGGCTTAAAGCCGCGGGCTACGCCACGGACCCCAACAATACGCTCAAGGACGGGACGATCCTGGCCCTGCGCTCACTCGGGTATGCCTGGGCGCCCGCGACCGTGGACGACTACCTGACGAACGGGACCAT
>JBNKHB010000150.1:0-6304 GCA_050290125.1 Robiginitalea sp. | reverse complement strand
GAATGTTCTCCGTTCGGTCTTCCGGACTAAAACCCAGGTGGTTGTGTATACCGGAACGTATATTATCCCCATCGAGGACATAGGTCCGGTAACCTTCTGCAAATAGCCTGGATTCAAGCGCATTGGCCAAGGTGGACTTCCCTGATCCCGACAGCCCGGTAAACAATATCACAAAGGAATTGTGACCGGCAGACCGGCGACGGTCCCCCATAGTGATCTTGAATTCATATGGCGTAATATTCCTGTTCAACGGAGTGATTTATTAGTTCGCCGTTCACCCAAACCGAAATCCGTGCTGTACCAGGCCCTTTCATGCAGGTAGTAAAGCACCATTTTGGTAATTACTTCCAGCAATCCGATCTGGACCCCTACCAGAGGCTCACCGGAAATGATCCAGGAAAGGATTATCGTATCCAGGGTCCCGATCATCCGCCATGAGACTGTTTTGATCAAATGCCGTTTACGGCTGTCAGGTATGGGGATATTAAACCAAAATCGTTCGTGGAGGTAATACAGCACCATCTTTGTGACTACTTCGGATACGCCGATCTTCAATCCGGTAAGAGGATTCCCGGTAATGATCCAGGAAATGACAATGGTATCGAGCGTGCCGACCAGCCGCCAGGTAATGGTCTTGGCCAAATGCCGTTTATAAGTGGAGTCACTCATTACTTGGTAACCACGAAATTCGGGTTCAGCAGATCTTCCTTGTTGTAGCGGAGCGGGTGGTGAGAAGGCTGGGCTATTACCTGCAGGCCTACCGCTTCCACGATGGCGCTGCCTGCAGCGGTATCCCACTCCATGGTGGGGCCAAACCTCGGGTAGGCATCGGCTTGTCCTTCCGCTACCAGACAAAATTTAAGGGAACTGCCGATAGAGGCAAATTCCACTTCCTCGTACTGCCCTTTTAAGGTTTCGATATAGGAGGAGGTATCCGCATTCAGGAAATTGCGGCTGCCCACCACGCGGATGCGATCTTCCGGTTTCTCAGAGGGTCGGATTTCATATGCCGGCATGAAAAGGGCCTCCGGGAGTTCCAGGCTTTGTGATATCTGTACTTTGTAGGACTTGGAGGTACGGGTATCCCCGTAGTATAATATACGCGTTACCGGTACATATATCACCCCGAATATGGACTTGCCGTACTCGCAGTAGGCAATATTGACCGTGAATTCGGTATTCCCCTTGACGAATTCCTTGGTGCCGTCCAGCGGGTCTACGATCCAACAGGCCGGCCATTCCTTCCTTTCCTGATAGGATACCTGGCTGTTCTCCTCGCTGATGATCGGAATCCCGGTCGCTTCCAGGGCTTCGTTAATGACTGTATTGGACAGTACATCCGCTTGAGTGATCGGGGAGGCATCCGCCTTTATGTTCACTTCAACAATCTCAGGCTGTTCAAATATCTCGCGGATGCGTTCTCCCGCCTCTACTGCGGCGCGAATGGCTATTACGATTTCCCGTTCTCCCATCTTCTGATGTTCCATTGATCCTTCAGGCTTTCGGGAATCCCCGATCCGCCTCTAAGGTTTAGAGGCACAAAATTAAAATAAAGCTTTAAACAAACCTAATAATCTATCGGTTTTATAGGTTATTTAAGTAAATGTGTGATTTCTATTAGCTGAACACTTAATCGCTCATTTCATGGATAGCTAGTACGCGTTCCGGAACCGGAACTTGTAAGCCTTCTCGTAGATCTCCTCGTACTGAGGGAGGATTTTCTGGATATCGAACTTGAGGGCCACTTCATACGCCTGTTTCTTAAAACGGTCCAGGGTTTCGTCGTCTTTAAGGATCGCCAGGGCGTTGCGCGTCATGTCCTCCACGTCCCCTACGTCGCTCAGGTAACCGGAGACGCCATGGATATTCAGTTCCGGGATCCCGCCTGTGTTGCTGGATATCACCGGTGTTCGGGTGATCATGGCTTCCAGGGCGGCCAGGCCAAAGCTCTCCTTGGTAGAGGGAAGGATAAAGAGGTCCGAAAAACAGAGGATGTGATCCACCTCATTGCTGTTGCCCAGGAAAATTACTTTTTCTGTAATACCCAATTCGTCAACCATCGCTTCAACACCTTCCTTTTCCGGGCCCTCCCCTACCAGCAGCAGTTTGGCTGGCATTTCCTGTTGCACCCGGTAGAAGATCTCCACCACGTCCTTAACCTTCTTTACCTTTCTGAAGTTACTGACGTGAGTAAGGATTCGTTCTTCGGGCTTGGCCATGAGGCTGCGGTGGCAATTCTCCGGCGCCCGCTTGTATTTGGCGGCATCCACAAAGTTCGGGATCACGTCGATCTCCTTGTGGATGTCGAACAGGGCAAGCGTGTCTTGTTTCAGGCTCTCTGACACCGAGGTGACCACATCCGACTTATTGATGCTGAAGGTCACGGCCGGGCGGTAATTGGGATGGTTCCCAACCAGGGTAATATCGGTACCGTGCAGCGTGGTGATCATCGGCACGAAAATGCCTTCTTCCAGCAGCATCTTTTTGGCCATATACCCCGCATAGGCGTGGGGTATGGCGTAATGCACATGCAGGACGTCGATCTCGTACATCTTTATAGTGTCCACCAGTTTGCTGGAAAGCGCCAGTTCATAAGGCTGGTAATGGAACAGTGGATATTCGGGTACGTGTACCTCGTGAAAATGGATGTTGCTGCTGAGCAGTTCCAGGCGGACCGGTTGGCGATACGTTACAAAGTGGACTTCGTGCCCCCTTTTGGCCAGGGCGATGCCGAGCTCTGTGGCTACCACCCCGCTCCCCCCGAAGGTGGGATAACAGACTATGGCGATCTTCATGGGTGCAAAATACGGCTTATAAGCTTCGCTAATTGATAACGGAATCATAAATAGCCTGCTGGATACGGGTGCGCAGGGCCGAGCGCACCAGTAGTGTATTGGAAGCAGACGGATACGTCCGGTTGGATAAAAACACATAGAGGATCCCCGAATCCGGGTCTGCCCAGGTGTAGGTGCCTGTAAACCCGCTATGCCCGAAACTGCGGCGAGAAACACAGCCGCAGGTGGGACCTTTTTCCTCCAGCTGCGGCTTGTCAAAGCCTACCCCGCGCCGGACGTCATTGTTACAGAAATAACATTTATTGAATTTCTCAACTGTACGGTCCTGTAAAAAGCGTTCTCCTCCGTAATAGCCGCCCTGCAGGTACATCTGCATGATCTTGGCCACCCCGTTCGCATTGCTGAACAGACCGGCATGGCCGCCGACACCCCCCTGCATGGCCGCCCCCATGTCATGTACATAACCCTGTATCCTCTGGTACCTGTAGTAACTATCCTCCTCCGTGGGAACAAGCTCTTCCCGCGGGAATTTCTCCAACGGATTATAGGTGGTGCGATTTGCGCCCAATGGGCCGAAGAGAAAGTCCTGAACGATGGCATCCAGGCGCCTCCCGTATTGCTCTTCTATATACTTCTTAAAGACGTAATATGCCACGTCGCTATAACGGTATCGGTTGGATTTCAGGTCCTGCCGGCCGATCCGGTTGTAAATGGAATCGGAATAGGCATTGGTGAGGTATAACCCGTCGGCCACTTTCAGATTAAATCCTTCCTGGGGGGAATGGCGGTAGAATTCCGGGGAGGGCTTTCGGTCCTTCCCCAGCGTATCCAAATAGAAAGCGATCCAGGAGGGCAGGCGCCCATAATGGCTCAGGGCCTTCAGCACCGTCACATTCTTGATGGCTGTGGAATCGTATTCCGGGTTGAGCTCCGCAAAGGTAGCATTCAGGCGGATCAGGCCGGTCTCTTCCATCTCCATCAGGACGGGAAGCGTACTCAGGATCTTAGTCAGGGAAGCCAGGTCGTAGAGGTCGGTCAGCTGCACGGCCCGTGTACCCTGGTAGGTGTGCTTCCCGAATGCCTTATGGTACACGACTTGCCCGTGCCTTGCGATCAAAACCTGGGCGCCCGGGAACATAAGGGAATCCATGCCGTCCTTCATGAGCGTATCCACCTGGGACAGCATCCCGCGGTCAAATCCTTCCCGCTCCGGAATACTATAGCCCAGCCTGCCGAGCGCTTGCAGATCGAGGCCGCTGCCGGCCGGATAATCGGGGTGTGCGGTGACCGGCAAACGGCCCGTAGAAGGAAAAACACCGAACAGCAATTCTGCGGCCGACTCCTGTGCGATCGGGCTGTTCTGGTACGCCATTACCAGCCCGTCCACGGGGGTCAGGTCCGGGATATCTGCCAGGGCATAAGGTCTCGCGAAGACCGTCAGGATCGTGTTGGAGGTGCGAAGGCCTGTAATGGCCCGGAGCCTTGCCAGGTCCTCAGGGCTGAAGGCGTGTTTGGCCCAGGGAGAGGCATTGGATTGATGCATGCCCACGATAATCAGGTTATATGCTCCCAATGCGCGTTCAAGGGCGGGAACGTCGGTTGCTTCCACCTCATCCACCTCGGAGTAAAGCCTGAGGCGCTCAAGAAAAGGTTCGTGCGGTGCATCCCCCAGTTTCACATAAGCAATCTTCTTATTCTCAAGTTTTCTTATGCCCAGGATGGATACCTTGTTCTTAAGCACCGTGATTGCTCCTTCCATGGCGCGTTCGTACAACAGGTCGTCCTCCGGGGTATTCAGGTCCTCATACAGGCCCTCCAGATCAACCGGGCGGTACTGGTGCAAGCCGGCCTTGTACTTGGCCATTAATATCTTCTTTACGGAACGCGACAGCCGCTCCTCGGTAACCGTGCCATTGCGATAGGCCTCCAGCAGCGCAGCCCGGTCCGATTCAAAATTTTCGGGCATGAGTAAAAAGTCATTCCCGGCAAGAAAGGCCTGCAACGAGGTACTGTATCCCTCGTCATAGCCGGTCACACCTTTCATATTCAGCGCATCGGTCAGGACCAGGCCTTCAAAGCCCAATTGCTCCTGCAACAGGCCTTCGATCAGTGTTTGGGAAAGAGAGGTTGGCACTTCGGCCGACCCGGTAAGGGCCGGAACGTTCAGGTGGGCTACCATTACCGAACTCAGGCCCGCCTCAATCAGCTCGTTGAAAGGCTTGAGCTCGATGGAATCCAGTCGTTGCCGGTCAAAGGGGATTTGCGGCAGCGCTTTGTGGGAATCAACGGAAGTGTCGCCATGGCCCGGAAAGTGTTTGCCGCTGCTCAGAACGCCGCTGCTGTGCATGCCCTGCATAAACCAACGGGCATGGTCGCCCACGCGCTGCGGATCTTCGCCGAAAGACCGGTTTCCGATGATAGGATTGGCGGGATTCGTATTAATGTCCGCGACAGGCGCAAAATTCATATGGATACCCAAACGCCGGGCCTGCTGCCCAACTCGCTGGCCGATGGCCGTTACAAGGCTGGAATCCCGGATCGCTCCCAATGTGGAATTCCAGGGAAATGCATATGCGGAATCCAGGCGCATGGCCAGTCCCCATTCCGCATCCATTGCGATCAACAAGGGAGTTTTGCTGGCAGCCTGGAAGGCATTGGTCATGCGTGCCTGCCGGACGGGACCGCCCGTACTGAAGATTACGCCGCCCAAACCGAAATCCCGGATATAGCGCAGGGTCTTCTCCGCAGCAGCCTCGCCCTGTTGGGAAGCGACCAATACCATAAAGAGCTGACCGACCCGTTCCTCTGCGCTCATGGCCTGGTAGCGGGCATCCACCCACCTGGCCTGGGCCACGCTGTCTGAGGCCACAAGAGGATTGGATTGCGGGGTAACAGATTGTACGAAAAGTACGATGAGAAGTAATGCCCTGAGTATTCTCATTTCATAAAACCATCATTCATTGGCTGGGTACCGCCATACTTCTAACTGGCCGGCGGCCGAAATATTGCCTTTCAGAAGAATCGGTTGTGCCAGCTATCTGACGCCGGCACCTCCCAGTCGTGTTCAAACTCATATTTATTGGTAACCAGGTTGTTAAATACGATCGTTGCCGCGGAAACCGATCGGGCTTTCGCCATTTTACGGAAATCAGCCAGCGGCTTGTAGGAGATGTATTCGCCCTGCCGGAAGGTGACATTCATCCGGTCCAGCAGCGTAACGCCGAATTCGGCTTCGAGCTCCTGTATAAATCGAACCGAGGTGTCGATGGAGCAACCCGAAGCACCGTGTTCGCTCTGGTCCAGCCCGATCACAATGAAGCGGTTGTATGGGAGCAGGTACCCGGCCTTCAGATCCGCACCATGCGCAGTCCATTGAGTTAGGAAGGCCTCAAGGCTGCTGCGAAGCCGCCCTATTTCATCCCCCGTGAACGGACGGTCCGCCTGGTAGATCCAGATCCTCGCTTCATCCGGTAATTGCTCAAAATCCGTGATCACAAACGCTCTGATTA
>JBNKHB010000149.1:0-6344 GCA_050290125.1 Robiginitalea sp. | reverse complement strand
GGCAACGAGGGTTGGACAGTAGGGAAATGTCGGTTTACCTGAACGGAGTGGCCTTAAACACGATGTACGATGGTCGGCCGGCCTGGCATGTTTGGAGCGGTTTGGCCGATATCGGAAGGGGTAGAAAGCGGAATTACGGTCTGCGATTTGTCTCCGGAGGAATTGACGGACTGTTGGGGGGACTTCGCATTCCGGGCAGTCCCCGAGCCCTCAGACCCGGTTCCCGGATAACCCTTTCCGCTTCCAATCGGAGTTACCGCGGAAGAGTTATGGCAACCTATAATTCAGCGGCGGACCATGGCAAAAAAGAATATTTGGTGTCCGTATCAGGACGCATCGGCGGGTCCGGCTACCGCCTGGGAACCCCATACACGTCCCTTGGCGCTTATTTCGCGGTTGAATGGAGTTGGAAGGCGAGCCATAAGGTTTTGCTGGGCGGCGTATTCAGCCATACCGAACGGGGGCAGGCTGCTGCCCTGACAGACGAGGTGGCGGAGCTTCTGGGGTCCAGATATAATCCGTATTGGGGATGGGAAGGCAGTGATAAACGGAGTGCCAGACTCCGGTCGCATGCAGAACCATTGGCCTTTTTGAACTATCAGTATAGCGGAAGGAAATCCCAATTTGAACTTTCGACAGGAGTTCAATGGGGTGAGCAATTGCGCAGCCGCTTATCCTATTACAATGCGCCGAATCCGGACCCTGTCTATTACCGGCACATGCCCTCATTCTACTACAACAGCCCGGTGGGCGTTAATTACTACAATTCAACTGCAGCGGAATTGGCCTTGCAAGCGCAACCACAGATAGATTGGGACGAGTTGGTCCGGGTAAATCAAAGGGCGGGTTCGACAGGCCCGGCATCGTATCTGGTGACAGCGGAAAAACGCAGCCTGCTACGGGGGTATGCCGCCTTGAGTTTCACACATCAGCCGAAGACCTACTTAAAATGGGATGCGGGAATTAATATCGCGGGCGAAACCTGGGAATTCAGTGAGCGAATCCAGGATCTACTTGGGGCTGCATACCATCTTGACATCGATCCGTTCAGCCAGACCGCAAACGACTTGGAAGGCCAGGATGTAAAAGGTCCCGAAGATCCGATAGGTTTCCATTATCAGCTTCAGGCGTTCGCCTTGAAAGGGTGGCTACAGCTACAGTTCCGTCACAACCGGTGGGAATCCGGGGCAATCCTCGCAGCCGGAAAAAGCAATTATGCCCGACGGGGTTATTTCCGGAATGCACGATATCCACAAAATTCCCTGGGAACCACTGTGCCTTCCTCCCACAATTATCTGGAAGGAAAGGTCTTTGCAGGATATAGGATCTCCGGAAATCAATGGTTACAAGGGTATTTCGGCTACAGGACACACCCGCCCCTGTTAAAGGACGCCTTTGTAAATGCCCGTGAAAACAATCTGAAATTCCCATTGAGTCAGGATGAATCCGCAACAGGGGGGTCGATGGACTTTATCATGAGATACCCGCGACTCAAAGGCCGTATTGGCGCTTACTACCACCGATTGGCAAATATTCGTTCCTCAAGGTCATACTTTGCCCAATCCGGTTACGGCACCGGGTTTGTCAGGGAGGTTGTAGGAGGTATTGGAACGCTTCACCGCGGGATGGAAGTTGGGCTGGAATACCTGCTCAATCCAACGCTCACGCTAACCCTTGCCGGGGCTTTTGGTTCAGCCACCTATTCCGGAGCCCCTACCATGTGGTTGTATTATAACCCTGCTGAGGGTCGCCCGGACGGATTTCCGGCTGGAGGCATCACCCGCGCCGGTGCCGTCCGCGTTGAAGGATTGCATCTGCCGACCGGACCCGAACGGGTCGGATCCATAGGGATATCTTATCGGGACCCCGGGTATTGGTGGTTGGACCTTAGGTGCAACTATCTGGGTCGATCCTATCCTTCCCTGGCACTCCTGAGATACACGGATGGGTTTAAGATCGACCCGGACACCGGAAATCAGGACCCTGATGCGGTTGGCGCTGAGCTGCATGAACTTCTGCGACAATCGTATTTGCCTTCTTATTATCTGTTCAATTTAAGTACGGGTAAATCCTGGTTGAAGGGTCGACATTATCTAAGTCTATACCTCGGCGTGAACAATCTATTGGATGTCGAATACAAATCCGGGGGTTATCAGCAGGGCAGGATCGCTAGTTATGCATTGCTAAAAAGGGACCGCCTTAGCGGACACCCTTCCTTTGGCCCGAAATTCTGGCATGGATTCGGGAGAACCTATTATTTAAGTGCATCATGGAGTTTTTGAAATTCATAAAGGAGAGCAGAATTTTTTTACTATTACTTTCTATTTGTTTGGTGCCTGTAAGCTGTTCCAGAGACGAACCGGGTCCACAAACCAGCAGTAAATGCCCTTCGGATTCGTTGGCTCCCATTCCAATGAAGGAGATAAAGGAATTTTACCAGGGCAGTCCTGTTGAGATCAGGGATAAAGTAGTTCTTGAAGGATATGTGATATCCTCCGATGGGGAAGGGAATATCTTCGGCAGTATATACCTGCAGGATCGTTTGGAGCAGCCGGAAATGGGTCTTGAAGTTTTAACGGATCTAACCGAAAGCAAGGCACGCTTTCCAATTGGAAGCCGCATTTTTATCATGCTTGAAGGTCTTTGGTTGGGAATGCGCGGAGATGGTTTCGCTATTGGTTCAAAGCGCCAACTTTTCGGAGCCCCGAGCCTTGACCGAATACCGGCTTTGACCACATTGGAGCACCTTATTCCGGCCTGTGATCCTCCAGGAGTGCCATTGCCCGTAGCGCACAAAATATCTGAATTAAGAGAGACGCACCTGCATACGTTTGTCCGATTGAATGAATTGGAGGTTGCGGAAGAATTCAAGGGATTACCCTTTGCTCAGGAAGGTATCGAAACCGAGATACCCCTTGAAGGCTGCAATGGTCCAGGGCTTAAGCTGATCAATAGCGGCTTTTCGGATTTTCACGAAGTGGAACTCCCGCATGGCAGCGGATCTGTTTCCGGGATCCTGATTGGCTCAGAGGGGCATTTCAGACTGGTCATCCGTGGGCCAAACGACCTATCATTTACGGAAGCATCTTGTGTGGAACGCTTCCCGCCCGTACGTTCAAATCAAGTCTTTATTTCTGAGTTGGCCGATCCGGACAACGCGCCGGAAGGCCGGTTTCTGGAACTTTATAATGCTGGGGATTCGGCCTTGGATATGAGGCAATGGAGCCTTATAAGATATACCAATGCAAATGAAGCGCCGGGAAGCATTGTGGACTTAACGGGTAATGTGATCGATCCCGGTCAGGTCTTGACATTTTCGGCCTATCCGGAAGCCTTCCAGGAAATCTATGGGCGCAATGCGGATGTGATACTTTCCCGGAACGGACCTTCGGATTCGAACGGTGACGATACGATTTTATTGGTTGATCCTTTTAATGAAATTATTGATGCGTTTGGGGTTCCGGGTGTGGATGGGAGCGGAACGGCGCATGAATTTGAGGACGGACGGGCCTTGCGGAATGCCGAGGTGAGTTTTGGGAGCCCCATATTTAGTCCGGACCAGTGGTTGATCAAGAATGACAGCGGTGGTGAGAGTACAATTTTGGAACCTCAATCCGCACCCGCGGATTATACTCCGGGCGTGCACCCGGAGTAAGCGGGTGGTGTCAAATTCATGAGGGTTCGAGTGGCGAAGTTTCCGTACTTTTACATACATGGACACCACCACCTTCTTCAACAGTTTGCGCGCCGGCGATCTCAAGGCCGTTATGAGCGGCATCGAAGCGGATCCGGCGCTGCTGGAAGCACGGGACGACCGGGGCTCCACCCCGCTGATCCTGGCCGCTTACTACGACCACCGCGAGATCGTGAAGTACCTGCTGGAGCAGGGCGCCGCCATTGACGAAAAGGACAGTAGCGGGAATACGGCCCTGATGGGGGCCAGCTTTAAGGGCTTTGAAGAGACCGCCCGCCTGCTGATCAAGGCCGGGGCGGACGTAAATGTGCGCAACGGCATGGGGGCCACCTGCCTGATCTTTGCGGTGACCTTTAACCGCGAGGGCATTGCGCGCCTGCTGGTGGAGAATGGCGCCGACCCGATGGCAGCCGACCCGCGGGGCCAGACGGCCCTTTATCATGCGCGCGCCCAGGGCCTGGAAGAACTTGCCGCCTGGATGGAATCCCAAACCACTTCCTGATGAGTTTCAGGGTCGCCCTGGTGCAAACTGCCTTGGCCTGGCAAAACCCGGAGGCGAACCGGCAACGCTTTGATTCGCTGATCCGGCCGCTGGGAGGTGGAGCCGACCTGGTAGTGCTACCCGAGATGTTTTCCAGCGGTTTCACCATGCAGCCCGCAGACCTGCCCCGGCAGGAAGCGCTGCGCACCCTGGACTGGATGCGGGAAATGGCCTTTGCTGCGGATGCCGCCCTGGCCGGGAGCATCGTCTGGCCGGAAGGGGAAGCCTTCTACAACCGCTTTGTGTTCATGGAGCCCTCTGGCGAGTATCACACTTACGACAAACGCCACACCTTTACGCTGTCCGGCGAGGACCAGGTGTACAGGAGCGGGTCGAGAAAAGTGGACATCCCCTTCCGGGGCTTTGCCTTTTCCCTGCAGATCTGCTACGACCTGCGCTTCCCGGTTTGGAGCCGAAATACCACCAATTACGATGCGCTGCTATACGTGGCCAACTGGCCAGCACCCCGGATCGGGGCCTGGGATGCGCTGCTGCGGGCCCGCGCCATTGAGAATATGGCGTATGCCATTGGGGTGAATCGCATCGGTTCGGACGATAACGGGTTGGAATATCCGGGTCACTCGGCGGTCTATGACGGCCTGGGGGAACGGGTAGCGTATGCCGGGGAAGCAGCTACCGTGATCACTGCGGAACTGTCGAGGGAAGCACTGCTGGAGGCGCGGAAGAAGCTGCGCTTCCTGGAAGACCGCGATACCTTTACTCCAGGATGGTAAAGGTCTCCACCTTTTCCCAGTTGGCCCGCATCTCAATGGGCGCCGGATAGTAGATCACCCGTTCCGGCTGCCTTTTTTCCAGGAAGTTACCTGTATCCCATTTGCCGTTGCCGTTGGCATCCAGGATGACGCGTACCCGGTAGGTATCCGGGGTTAACCAGGGGAATTCCAGGGGTTCGTTGGTGGCCAGCACGCGCCGGCGCAAGGTACGCCCCTCGTCATCGGTGAGCTCTACCACCACGGGGAAGGTAACCCCGCCTTCCAGGTTCAGTTTCAGGACGCCGTAATCGGCCGGGCTTCCCACGCCCCAACGGGTCATTATGGTGTCGTTGGAATCGCCGAAGAAATCGGTGATGGCTCCGGGCAACAGCTCCAGCGAATAGGTCTGTTCGGCCTGCTTCTCAAAATCCAGCAGGACGCGGTTTAAGGCCGTATCCAGGGAAATACCCAGGGGTACCGGCAGCGTGTCCTGGTCCGTCATGCGGTAAAGCGCCGTGTCGATGGCAGCCAGCGGCAGGTTCGATATCAGGAAGACCGAATCCCCGGGGATGAGCTCCCTGCGCGTCGACCAGGAAAGCCGGAGCGAATCGGGGGCCACTTTCAGGGGTTTTACCGAAAAAGTATCGATCTGCTGCGAATCGCGGGGGTGTTTAAGGGTGAATATCAGCGAATCTGCCTGCATGGGGGTAAACCAGAATGCCAGGCTGTCCATGCCCGGCAAGCGGGCCAGGAGCGTCCTGACGCTGTCCGGCAAGGGAGTTAGCAACTCCACATCCGGCGCCTCCCCGCCTGTATAGCCGAACAAAATCTTGTTCGCGGCGGCAAAGGAAGGCGTGCGGGCAGCATATTTCGGGATCTCCCGGAACAACCGCAGCACGTAGGTGGAATCCGTGGGCAGGCTGATGGTGTCTTCCACAAAGCCGATCTTGTCCGCCCCTGGGTTAAAGACGTTGTTCTTGCCCTCGTCCTTTACCGCGATCAACCGGTAACGCCCCGCCTTCAGGTTTTCCATCCGCCAGATAAGGGCGCTGTCCAGGGTATTGGTCATGTAGTACGGAGGCTGCCGGTATACCAGAGAGTCGGTATAGGTACTGTCGATTTCGTACAACATTACGCTGATGAAATTATCCGGGTTGCGGTTGTAGCCGTCGGCCACCACCCCGGTAAGGCTCAGGGAGTCCAGGTAGTCGCCCGTGGAAAAGACGTAGGTGAGGTTGCTATACGGGTTGCCTTCGTTGTTATCCACCACGCTTTGCCCGAAATTAAAGGTGTAGGTGGTGTTTTCCAGCAGCGTATCCTTTATGATCACTTCCACATAGCGCCGGGCCCCGCCCATCGGGGAGATCTCCGGCGGATATTTTAAAGGGGGCGAAAC